>NZ_VOYN01000012.1:0-75053 GCF_013420275.1 Acinetobacter sp. YH01020 | reverse complement strand
ATTTTGCATGTGACTTGTTCCACTTTAGATATTTGTTTAAGATGAGATGTAACTCATTGAAATGTGTCATCATATTCGTCGTCAGAAAACAAGTATTATGCCATTATTTCAATGAGTTATCTTTTTTTGTCGTGTACAAAGAATTTTCACACTGATTAGTTAGTGCAGATTGTTAGTGATTTTCTGCAAGATTTGAAGCAATACATCAAATTCACTTTGAAGCGGCGTACTTTTACGCGTCACCAATGCTAATGTGCGTGTAGGGCTTGCTTCAATTTCTTTCACAGCCAAATCTTCATTGGCTTTGATCATATTGGTATGAACTGCAATTTCAGGCAATAAGGTAAAGCCTAAATCTGCGGAAACCATTTCAACCAAAGTTGGCAATGAGCTTGCTTTTAAACGATGGTCGTTTTTACGTTCACCAATCGGGCAAGCACTCAAAGCATGATCACGTAAGCAATGGCCTTCTTCAAGCAACATTAAACGAGATAAATCTAGGTCGTCTAAAGATTTCGCTTGAGCTGCATTTTGGTCAGCTTTGTTGTACACCAAGAACAATTTTTCTTTGTTTACTTCTGCAACTTTCAAGCTACGTGTATCGAAAGGAAGAGCAAGTAATACGATATCTAGATTACCGTGCTCGAGTTTCTCAACAATTTTTTCACTTTGTGCTTCATGTAAATGCAATTGAATTTTTGGTAGTTGCTTATGCACTTCTTCTAATAATGGTGCAAGTAAAAATGGCGCAATAGTAGGAATGACCCCTAGATGTAAATCACCCGTTAGAGGTTCGCTCATTTCACGACTTAAACGCATTAGGTCTTGCGCATCTGCCAATAGAACTCGAGCTCTTCCGACAACTTGTTCACCAAGAGGAGTTAAACGCACGTTTTGACGGTCGCGTTCTACCAATACGCCACCTAGTAAACGCTCAAGTTCCATGATCCCGCCAGACAAAGTAGACTGGGTGACAAAAGAACGACGCGCAGCTTCAGTAAAGTGTAGCGTTTCTGACAGTGTTACTAGATATGACAGCTGTCTTAAGGATGGTAATGCAGCCATAGTGTCCTAATTTATGATTTAAAGTGATCAGCAAACAAACCGCTAAGATATGGAATAAAATGCGGTGGGATATCATGCCCCATTCCATCAATTAATTCAAATTTAGCACCTGAAATAGCCTTTGCAACGGCCTTACCATGGCTTGGCGGCAGCAAACGGTCACGAGCTCCATGAACCACAATGGTTTTATGCTGAATTTGTTTATCCAACTGCAGCAGGGAACCTGTACATAATATTGCTAAAAACTGTTGAAGTACACCCGCTGGGTAATAACTCCGCTTATAGAGTTTACGTGCAGTTTGTATCACTTCAAGCTGATTAATATAGCCTGGAGAGCCTATAATATTAAAAACTTTCAGGCTATGGTTAATAATGCCATCTTCATCGTTAGATTCAGGTTTTTCAATTAGACTAAATAACTGCTTTGGAAATGGCGGTGGAAGTAAGGGTTGGATGTTACTGGTAAAAAGTAAGCTTAAGTTGTGAACTTTGTCTGGATAGCGTGCTGCCACGATTTGAGCAATCATGCCGCCCATCGAAGCGCCTAAAATATGGACTTTATCAAGTCCCATACGATCAATTAACAGTGCAACATCGTCTGCCATATCGTATAGATCATAGGGCGCACCTTGGTTTTCTAAACCTAAGACAAAACGTCCCATCAGTTTAAAGGTGTTGAGGCGTGGACCTGGGTTACGAATTTTACTCGATAGACCAATATCGCGATTATCAAAGCGAATAACTCGGTAACCTTGGTCTATTAGGGACTTACAAAAGAAATCGGGCCAATACAACATTTGTGCGCCGAGTCCCATAATCAGTAAGATTGCAGGATCTTCAGGATGACCACCCACCTCGACATGAAGTTCAATGCCATTGCCTAACTCTACGCGAGTTTCATACATAAAAGAGGCATAAGGTGAAATATTAAACTGAAGGGCACTATTCATTTTTATTTTCCTTTAAAAAGGACGTCTATTATTATCAGGACGTCCTTGTATTTAAACCTTAAACTGAAGCGGGAATCAAGTCCGGAACCTGCTTAGTCAAAGTTAAGCGTTGCTTCCCAGCAGTTGCACCGAGCAGTACAAATCCACGTAATACGCCATCTTGATCGATCGCACGGGCAATCATGCCATCTTCAAGCTCTTCTGTTTCCCATTGGGTTTCTACATCAATTGGCGCAGGAAGGACAGTTAAAGGTGCTGCAGGTGTTTTAACGGCTACAGGCATAGCTGGATAATGCACTGCGGTATGTTCGCCATTGAGGGTTTTTGCCAAAGCACGTGCTTGTTGCATGATCGGCATGACGTATGGAAGAAGGGTACCATTGACTTCAGCACAGTCACCGACAGCATAGATATCTGCCAAGTTGGTTTCTAAGCCTTTATTGGTTAATACGCCTCGACTGGTGTGAATGCCGGCTTGTTTTGCCAAGTTAATTTCAGGCTGTAGACCAATCGCAGACAACATAACATCTGCCACTAAACTTTGACCATTGGCAAGGCTCACTTGATAGTCACCATTTTCAATACGTGACACTTTGTCGACTGTCGTACCTAAAACGAATTGAATACCCGTTTCTTCTAAATTGCTTTGGAATTTAGCTGCAACATGAGACGGCAGTAGGCGACCCAAAGGTTGCGGAGCTAAATCGACCACCGATACTTTCGCCCCAGTATTTTGGAGGTCGTTGGCAAATTCACAGCCAATCAAGCCTGCCCCTAAAATCACCACACGTTTATCTTCACGTGCTGCAAGCTGTTTACGGAAAGCTTTGTAGTGATCTAAATTGTTGACGACGTGAATGTCTTCACTGCCATCACCCGAAATAGCTAAGCGAATTGGATTTGCGCCGACGGCTAAAACGAGTTTTGAATATAGTTGTGTTTGAGTTCCATTTTGGCTTTCAATAGTAAGCTCATGTTTTGCTGCATCAATGGATTTAACCCAACTCTTATTGATGATTTGCATATTGAGTTGAGCCGACATTTTTTCGGCATCCCCTAGAGGGATTTGCTCAGGAGCTTTATTACCAACGAGCGCATTGGATAATGTCGGTTTAGCGTAGTTAATGGCATCATCCGCACAGATCATAATAAGTTCTAGTTCAGTATTTAACTTTCGAAATTCACGTGCAACGGCATATCCCGCCATACCAGAACCAATAATGACAATAGGGTGCATACTCAACTCCAAACACATTTCATATTTTTTAAAGACAAAAAAAAGACCATAACGATGATGGCCTTAGATTCTATTTATTAGATTTCAACCATTTCAAAATCTACTTTTGAGACGCCACAGTCTGGGCAAGTCCAATCATCTGGGATATCTTCCCATTTCGTTCCTGCCACGATACCGTCTTGTGGCCAGCCTTCTGCTTCGTCATAAATCCATCCACAAACGATGCACTGATACTTTTTCATTCCATTCTCCAAAAACTGACATAAAATTAAGTCAGTAAATACTTCATAACTGTATAAGTTTATACCTTAAGGTTAATTAGCCTTATACAGTAGACTCTTATGTTAAATTTTTACGCAGTTCTGACTATAAAGTAAAGTGGCTAAGAGTTTAATGAGTGAAATTAAAAGCAGAATGGCAGTGAGGGACAATAAATATCATCAAAACCCCAGATCTGGGAAAAATTGTCTGACAATATTTATGCCTATTGAAAAGTATATTTGAATTCATTTCCGTGAATTGGGTTCTAAATACCGCTTTTTCTATATTCATAGACTAAAGTCTTGCAGAAAAAAACTCTAAAATCTTTTATTTTATGATTGGGAAAATATATATTTGATATTTTTTAAATAAATACAATATTAATAATCAGTAACTTATGTAAATTTGCTGTATCTTAAATATGCATTTTAGTCGGGGGTTAGCTGTTCTTTTCTCTCAAATCGCGTTAAAATTCACACATTCCTTCCTTAATTTATTTTCTCCTATTATGAGTAATTCTACTGCTGCGGCATTGTGGTCTAACATTCGTACTGTCCAAGATTTCCCAAAACCAGGAATTTGCTTCTTTGACCTTACGCCGTTATTTATGAATAACATCGAATCGTTAACTGATGCCCTAATTGCAAGTATTCCAGCTGAGCAATTGGCAGAAGTAGATAGCTTTATTGCAGTTGAAGCGCGTGGTTTTGTTTTGGCAAGCTTACTTGCTCAGCGTACAGGCAAAGGTTTGGTGTTGGTACGTAAAGCCGGAAAATTACCACCACCTGTTGTCGGTGTTGGTTATAGCCTTGAATACGGTTTAGATCGTCTTGAAATGTCAGCTGAAATCGAATCACAAAAAGTAATTATTGTGGATGACGTATTGGCGACGGGCGGTACGCTTCGTGCAGTGAAACAATTGGCTGAAAAATGTAAACACCAAGTTTTAGGCGCAAGCATTTTCTTAGATTTGCCTGACTTGCATAAAGATTTAGGACTAAATATTTGGTCTGTTTTAGATGATAAAACACGTCCTGAAGCAGATGCTGCCTAAGCGTCAGTTTTAAAATGTAAAAAGCCTTGTCTATGACAGGGCTTTTTTATGTCTGATAAAAAAGACGTTGCTACTTATGATTAATCTTATGATTTATTTTTTTAAATAGTTTAATTCGAGATGTTGGATTAAATCATTAATATTTTCAGGGCATTGTAGACGATGGTGTCCGCCATCCATCACTTGAACTTGCATATAGTCTTCGAGTTGTTGTTCTGCTTCATACATATCCAAGATTTCATCGCCACGTTCGATATAGGCAATTTGTGGAATATCGTGATCCAAATCCATTTCATTAATTGCAGGGTAGTCGTCACGAAAGTCTGGATGCAGACTCGGGTTAGCAATCACACAAGGAATGCGATGAAACAGCGACATTTTCAAAGCCCAGTATGCCCCGAGACTATGACCGACGATGATATCGGGCTTAATGGTTTCAATACTCTCGTGGTAAAAGTCCGCAACAGTTTGAAAATTTAAGTTGCGATAGTCCACTTCAATACAGAATTTTTGTTTTGCATTGATGGCATGGAACTTCGTAGATTCACGGGAAGAATCCAATCCATGTAAAAACAGAATTTTCGATAAGCAGGAAGTCATTGTTTTTCTACACACTGTTTTCAGACATTTTGGATGTGTTGAATATTTTATTTTTCAACAATTTTATGATTTCATTGTAGAGAGAATTGTCAAAAAGAGAATTTAGCTTTTGGTCTAATTTGTAGGCATTTAAAAGACTTTAGTCTTAAAGAAAATAGATTAAAAGGTTGAATTAAGCTATTAATATTTATTTTAATGTATTGATAGTTATAAGTATTTTTTAAAGCTTTTAGTTATCATTTGATATCGTTAAAATGTAGGTTTTCGAGCTTGAGTATTTAATTTTTTATCTACTGCAC
Source organism: Acinetobacter sp. YH01020 (assembly GCF_013420275.1). NCBI lineage: Bacteria > Pseudomonadati > Pseudomonadota > Gammaproteobacteria > Moraxellales > Moraxellaceae > Acinetobacter > Acinetobacter sp. YH01020. The sequence continues at coordinate 69,587 of NZ_VOYN01000012.1, read as the reverse complement.
ATCTGTAAGGTATGTTCTATGTCTACCTGAAGGTATAACGATTAAAACATCTTACTTCGATAAATTTCTACTTATTAAAAAAATGCGCGCATTGCTTACTGCTCAATTCAAAGGAAATCTGCTATGCTATGCAACTTCCGTTTTTTAACTATTTGAGACAGAGATGACGCAACATAACGCTCAATCGACTTCTGAACAAGCCATTTCCGAAAACGATTTAATTGCACAGCGTCATGCCAAGTTAGAGCACATCAAAGAGCACGCCAAGGAAACAGGTGTTAGCCCGTGGCCTAACACATTTAAGCGTGAACACTATGCACAAGACCTACAAGATCAATTCGCTGAAAAATCAAAAGAAGAAATTGAAGCAGGCGAAAAGGTTTATGTAAAAGTTGCTGGTCGTGTGATGTTGAACCGCGGTTCATTCATCGTAATCCAAGATATGACTGGTCGTATCCAGCTTTATGTACCACGTAAAGAGTTAGATGCTGACGTTCTTGCGACCATTAAAGCACTCGATTTGGGCGATATTATTGCCATTGAAGGTTATATTGGTCGTTCTGGTAAAGGTGACCTTTATGTTCATATTGAACATTTTGAGCTTTTAACCAAATCACTTCGTCCTCTTCCAGACAAATTCCATGGTTTGACAGATACTGAAGTTAAATACCGTAAACGTTATTTAGACCTCATCATGAACGAAGAAACACGTAAAACTTTTGAAATTCGTGCAAAAGTGGTGTCAGGTATTCGTTCATATTTGAGCAATGAGCGTTTCATGGAAGTTGAAACACCAATGATGCATGTGATTCCGGGTGGTGCGTCTGCGCGTCCATTCGAAACTCATCACAACGCTTTGGATATGCCTTTATTCTTACGTATTGCACCTGAGCTTTACTTAAAACGTTTGGTCGTTGGTGGTTTTGAGCGCGTGTTCGAAATTAACCGTAACTTCCGTAACGAGGGTGTATCAACACGTCATAATCCAGAATTCACCATGATTGAATTCTACCAAGCATATGCAGACTACAAAGACCTGATGGCTTTGACAGAAAATATGCTTGAAAAATTGGCCATTGACATCTTAGGTTCGACTGATGTGCCTTATGGTGATGAAGTGTATAGCTTCAAAGGTCCATTCAAGAAAATTTCGATGTTTGATGCGATTCTTGAACACAACCCAACGTTCACTGCTGAAAATGTATCTGATCGTGAGTTCCTTGCAAACTTTGTTAAAAATGAACTGAAAGAGCAAGTAAAACCTGGTTTTGGTTTAGGCAAACTTCAAACCATCGTCTTTGAAGAAACAGTTGAAACAGAACTTCGTCAACCGACATTCATCACAGAATACCCAGCGGAAACTTCACCATTGGCACGTCGTAATGATGAAAATCCACATATTACGGACCGTTTTGAATTCTTCATCGGTGGTCGTGAGTTGGCAAATGGTTTCTCAGAGTTAAATGATCCGATTGACCAAGCTGAACGTTTCCAAGCCCAAGTTGCCGAAAAAGATGCAGGTGATGATGAAGCAATGCATTACGATGCAGACTTCATTGAAGCATTGGAATACGGCTTACCTCCTACAGCGGGTGAGGGTATCGGTATTGACCGTTTGGTGATGTTGTTTGCGAATGCAGCAAGTATCCGTGAAGTGATCTTGTTCCCTCATATGCGTCATAAAAACTAATTTAGTTTTTGAAATAAAAAACCCGCTTAATGCGGGTTTTTTTATTGTTTCAATAGAGGATATTTAATTCTTCTTAGCCAATTTTCAGACAAAAAAATACGCAATGATTGGGGTGTTCATTGCGTATAACAACGAATCTGTTTCCACAGGTTCGGTAAAGGAGAAATGTTATGAATTTAGGTATTCCTAAAACATAAATAGATAATAGAGTGAACGGTCAGTCATTTCATTGGTGTTCACGTTAAGTGATGTTACCTAACGTTAAAACTAAGGAGATTTTGTGAATACTTTCACAAAAAGTGCCTATAAAAAAGCCTTTCACATTGGAAAGGCTTAATTTTATGGAATTTTTTAAATTTAGAAGTGGAATACACCCAGTCCAGATTTAATCTCATCCAACGTTTGTTGGGTAATATCACGGCATTTATCGGTACCGGTTTTTAAAATATCCATGATGTAGTCAGGATCTTTTTGCAATTCTAAACGGCGTTCACGGATCGGGCCGATGAGCTCTTTTAGCACACCTTCAAGACGCTTTTTCACCGTACCATCGCCTAGGCCACCACGACGATAGTGTTCTTTCAGTTCCGCAACAGCATCTTTATCTGGGTCGAATGCATCAAGGTAAGTAAATACCACGTTACCTTCCACTTGACCTGGATCTTCAATACGTAAATGATTTGGATCGGTATACATTGCGTTTACGGCTTTTTTGATATCTTTATCAGTCGCGTCAAGCACAATGGTATTGCCCAAAGATTTAGACATTTTTGCTTTACCATCAAAACCTGGTAAGCGGCCTACATTAGAGAGTAAAGCTTTACATTCAGGAAGTACGTCACGACCAATTTGACGGTTTAAACGACGAACAATTTCGTTGGTTTGTTCAATCATTGGAATTTGGTCTTCGCCCACTGGAACGACAGATGCTTTAAACGCTGTAATATCGGCAGCTTGAGCCACTGGATAGCATAAGAAACCTGCAGGAATATCACGCTCAAATCCACGCATTTGAATCTCAGATTTGATGGTGGGATTACGCTCTAAGCGAGAAACCGTCACAAAGTTCAAATACAACATGGTCAATTCATTCAATGCTGGTAAGCATGATTGAACGCAAATCGTGGTTTTGGTTGGGTCAATTCCTACAGCAAGATAATCGGTTGCGACTTCAATAATATTGCGACGAACTTTTTCGAAGTTATCGGCATTATCAGTTAAGGCTTGAGCATCAGCTAAAAGGAGATGTTGATGATGCGAATCTTGTAAACCTACACGTGAACGTAAAGAACCTACAAAATGACCTAAATGTAATTGTCCAGTCGGACGGTCGCCAGTCAAAATCACTGGACGATTATCTTGAGTACTCATTATCTGTTCCAAAGTGGTAGTCAAAGCTACGGCTGATTTTCAAAGAATGTCCCATTGTACGGCATTCTATTTTTGATTGTTACTGACACAGCACAATTGACTGAAAAATGGGTGAATATTTTGTTAATTATTAAAAAACTAAATACAATTTTAGCGTTAAATAGAATTAGAATATTAAAAAATGCCTAAAGGATAAAAATAATGGCGAGTAGCTTATTAATCTTACTTGATGATATTGCAACTGTGTTGGATGACGTTGCTGTCATGAGTAAGATGGCAGCCAAAAAAACAGCAGGTGTCCTTGGAGATGATTTAGCACTGAATGCGCAACAAGTCAGTGGTGTACGTTCGGATCGTGAACTTCCAGTTGTTTGGTCTGTGGCCAAAGGTTCTTTTGTTAATAAATTAATTTTGGTTCCGGCTGCTTTATTGATCAGTGTGGTTGCACCTTGGCTGATTACACCGCTTTTGATGATTGGTGGTTTGTTTTTGTGCTATGAGGGTGTGGAAAAAGTCCTGCATAGTTTGCATCATAAAAAATCCAAAACAGAAGAAGTTGCTCGTGAAGAGATGATCCATATTGAAACGGATTTGGTGACTTTTGAGAAAGAAAAAGTTAAAGGAGCCATCCGTACCGATTTTATTTTATCTGCTGAAATTGTGGTGATTTCATTGGGTACGGTTGCGACTGCGGCATTTGGGACCAAGGTCATGGTGCTTTCGGTGATTGCAATTATAATGACCGTTGGTGTTTATGGTTTTGTCGCGATGATTGTCAAAATTGATGACTTAGGACTTTATCTCACTCAACAAGCATCACAATTTAAAAAGACCGTTGGACAAGGTTTGTTAGCATTTGCACCTAAGTTGATGAAGACATTGACCATTGTTGGTACGATTGCCATGTTTTTAGTGGGTGGTGGCATCATTACCCATGGTGTGCCTTTGCTACACCATTTTATTGAAGGCTCTGTAGATTATGCAGAACATATTCCTACAGTTGGCAGTATTGTGGGTGCATTAACACCGACTTTAATTAATTTAGCGACAGGTTTTATTGCAGGTTTAATCGTGCTGTGCGTCGTATTTTTAGTTCAAAAAGTATGGCCAAAGTCGCAAAAGGATTAATCTGTAAACACACGGATATAAACTATTTTATATAAGGAAGATCACTATGCGCTGGAAAGGTCGAAGAGTTAGTTCAAACGTAGAAGACCGTCGCGGTGGTGGAGGTGCAAAAGCGGGTGGGATCAGTATTCTCGGTTTGGTTGTGGCATTTGTTGCGTGGAAATTTTTTGGTGTAGATCCGCAGCAAGCTTATCAGGCGACCAAACAAGTGACTTCACAGGGTCAAACGGCTGAAGTCAAAGGTCTGGATAATCCAACACCGGAACAACAAGAAGCGATGGATTTTGTTGGCACTGTTTTGGCCGATACGGAAGATACGTGGAATAAAGTCTTTCAAGAACAGTTAAATGCTCAGTATAAAGCGCCTAAGTTGGTTATGTTTAATGGTGTGGTCAACTCGGGTTGTGGTACAGCACAAGCTGCAATGGGGCCGTTTTATTGCCCAGCAGATCAGAAGGTCTATATTGATACCGCATTCTTTAAAGATATGCGTACGCAAATGGGCATTACGGGTGAACAAAATCAAACAGAATTGAGTCGCCAAGATCAGGCGGGTGATTTTGCGCAAGCCTATGTGGTTGCCCATGAAGTTGGACATCATATCCAAACGATTTTAGGCATTTCTGAGCAAGTCCAGCAGGCCCGTGCGCAAGCATCTAAAGCTGAGGGTAATCGTTATTCGGTCATGCAAGAACTACAAGCAGACTGCTTTGCGGGTATTTGGGCGCATCATAATCAACAGCGTACCCAATTTTTAGAGCAGGGTGATGTAGAAGAAGCGATGGACGCTGCACATAAGATTGGTGATGACTATTTACAGAAAAGTGCAACTGGGCAAGTGGTCCCAGATAGCTTCACGCACGGCACCAGTGAACAACGTATGAAATGGTTCCAGACAGGGTTGAAATCAGGCAATATCAATAGCTGTGATACCTTTAACCAAGCCATTTAAAACAAAAAAAGGAGGATGCAAACATCCTCTTTTTTTCATTGAAAAATAGATTGAAGCTTATTTGTTGAGAAATGATTTGAAGTTTCGAACAATACGATAGCTGACATACAATGCGGCAAATGCAAATAAAGCCACGCCAAAAACAGTATATTTAAGGCCTGAAATATCGTTTTGATAGAACTGTTTTAATTGGGCATCGCTATAGCGTAATTGTTTTTTTTGTCCAGTGCGGCTATTGGTGAAACTCACATTTTGGATATATTGAAATTGTCCGATTTTGAGTAAATCGAGGTGTTGAATTTGTCGGGTGTGTTGCTGATTAAATTCATCGAGACAAATATCTTGTGCATAGTTTTCACAATTCAGTTTGGCAAGATAACCATTATTCGCCAGCATGATAAAAATCGCACGATCGGGTGATTCATTATTGGAGACCAAAACCAATTGTTCTTTGGGTGTTGAATCCAGTGAAACCTTTTTTACCTGACTAAAATAGTGCTCAGCACGTAAAATTTCCTGTGTCTTGCTAAAACAAGTCAGGATCAGCGCTGCAGTAATGATAAAGATCACAGCAGCAAAAAAGAGTCGAAAAATAGTTTTAATGGTCTGATGCATAGGAGAAATAAATTAGAGGATAAAAATGCATAAAATCGATGCAGGCTTGCTATGTTAAATGATCTTGATAAAAGATGTGAAAAAAACTGAATTGATACACGTAATTTAGATAAAATTCGTTAGAATATTTTATTTCCAAATACTAAAAAATTTAGTATTTATTTTCAAAATACCTATATCTCACTCTGTAGGCGACACAGCACCAAAATTGGGAACGAAATGGGAAATTATTTTTTTCTACAGGTTTTTACCGTTATTTTTGCACTTTCGATTGCAACCACGATTTTTAATAAACGTATCTTGGGCTTTCCACAAGCCATAGGTGTTCCCATTGTTTCTGCAATTTTTGTCTTTATTTTGCAATGGGGCGCAAGTCTACTCAATGGCAATCAATTTGTGACGATTAATTTACACAATATTGAAGAGGCCGTTCGTCATATCGACTTTTATGACTTTTTAATTAATGGCGTGATTTGTTTCATTTTGACTTCATCAGCCTTGAAATTTAAAGTTTCAGATTTACGTCTGCATTGGAAGCCGATCAGTATTTTGGCCAGTATTGCCTTGGTACTTTGTGCGGTGTTTTTTGGTGTTGCCTTATATGGTTATCAGTTCTTAATTGGTCATCATGTTGATTTATTGGTGTTGTTGTTATTAGGTGCGGCTTTGGGCGCAACCGACCCGATTGGGGTGAAAGGTGTACTAAGTTCGGTGCGTGCGCCACATCACTTAATAGTCAAACTAGAAGGCGAATCCCTCTTTAATGATGCCATGTGTATTGCCGTATTTATGACCTTACTAAATGTCTTACAAGGTGAGCATTTTACCGTTATTGGCACGCTTGAAACGCTGTTGTATGAAATTGTTGTCGCCGTCATCATTGGCTGGGCATTCGGTTTAGGGATTTTACGATTACTCCGCGGTAAACATGAAATGGAATCCTTGATTTTAACGACAGCATTATTGGCATGTGGATCTTATCTCGTGGCACTCTTCGCACATGCATCAGCACCTATTGCATGTGTCATTGGCGGTTTGATTGTTGGGAATAAATGGAAAGAAATTTTACAAGATCGTGAAATTCGTGAAGTCAATCATTTTTGGCATACGGTGGAAGGGATCATCAACTCCTTCTTATTTACCCTGATCGGACTTGAGTTATTTATCTTAGATTTAAGTATCAGTTTGATTTTAGGTGGTATGGTGGCGTTTATCATTTTGCATGCATCGCGCTTTGCAGCAAACTATTTATCTTTTGCATTCTTCCCAAGTTTCCGCAAAAAAAGTTACAACGGTAGCCTTGCCATCTTATCGTGGGGTGGGGTTCGTGGCGGTATTTCATTGGCCTTAATCCTTGCTGTTGCCAATATTCCTGAACTCAGTGAATACAGCAGTATTTTGATTGGATATACATTTATTGCAGTCTTAATGTCGGGCCTCGTGTGTGGCCTCGGTTTACCCGCTGTGATGAATGCTTTTTATTACAACCCGAATGAAGAAACCAAAGGTTTCAAAGGTTGGTATCAAAGAATGTGCCATAAAATGAATAAAAAGGGTTTCCAATATATCGTGGGCGAAGATATACATGGTAATGAAACCATCACGGTATATAACCCAGAAGCATTAATAGATACCAAAGCGGATGATGGTGTTGCTGCTGTACATAATCCAGAGAAAGTGCAAGAAGTTCGTCGATTAGAAAATCCCGAAAACTTCTAAATTGCTTTGTTCGATTTAAAAAAAGGAAATGCTTGAGCATTTCCTTTTTTTATTTCTAGCTGTGTTCCATCATGAAACAGCAAAATGTGGGAAATTATGACTGGTCATTCAGCAGGAGATAAAAACATATTGATATTGCGATTAGCTATCAAAAAAGTTCTGATGGACTACATCTACTTGTTGTCTCTATAGGTTTGAAGTTATTAGCTGAAGGTGAATCGAAACCTAATAAACATCAGTCTGAAGGTCGACGACAATGGCGTAAACTTCGTATTGGTATAGATGCTGAAAACATTGCAAACATGGACAATTCAGCTCATGACAACAATGTCAGCAGTTCATAAGTACTAGAAAACTTACTTGCATAAATTTCACCTAGTGAGCCAATGAATTCTAGCTATACCGATGGCGCATATGACACAAAATGCTGTAGGCATATCATTTCAGATTTATAAGCACTCTAGTCATTCCTCAAAGAAAAAATGCGAAACCATGAAAAGACAAAAAACTGTGGCTTTGGGAAGAAATGAATTCTTAAAGACAGTCCGACGTGTAAGGTGTGCCGTCATGAAGCTTTTAGTCACATCATGATAAAGTTTATTTGAAGTTCTGCTTTAAATGACGCTGTCTTTTTGCATAAGAAATACGATATCTCGCCATGTTTTTAATTGCATAAATGCGCTCTCTACCAAGGGGCGATATTTATACAAATGGTTGTCATAGCCCAAATGTGTCGATAAAGTTGAATTACTCACTTTGAAAAATACCGATGTGACTTTACAAGATCTAATCGATCACAACCAATTACTGTACTAATCTGTCAAAATTAAGTATTAATCAAAGAGAACCTTCGGGTTCTCTTTTTTATGCGGCTCAAAGGAGATCAGATGAAGCAGAGTGATGAATTGGCAACGCAAATTTTGTCGGTCATTCAATTGATACCGCAGGCGAAGATTGCCACTTACGGACAAATTGCCAAATTAGCGGGTTTACCGAAACATGCACGACTGGTTGGCTATGTACTAAAGCATCTAGATACAACATCAACGATCCCATGGCATCGGGTGGTGAATGCTCAGGGAAAAATCAGCACGCAGCGTTGCAATGAAAAAGGTGAAAATATCCAGCAATTGAAATTGGCAGCTGAAAATGTCTTTGTGGTGAATGGACGCATCTCATTGAAACAATATCAATGGTTACCCTAAAAAATCCTTGCCTTAAACATAGAATTATAATTTTATAATTGATGAAGTAGTCAATAAAAAGCCCTCTAGGATCAGAAGGCTTTTTATTTCACGCTATAAATCTAATGGCTTATTTGCGTACAACCAAAACAGGAATGTCTGAAGCACCTAGTACGCTTTGAGCTACGCTGCCCAAGAAGAATTTTTTGATCCCTGTACGGCCATGTGAACCAATAATAATCAAGTCCGCATGTGTTTCTTCTGCAGCTTTAACCAGTTCAGTATGCACCACTTGACCTTCAAGTAAGCGAGTTTCAACAGTGACACCTTCAGTTGAAAATTTCGCTTTTGCTTCTTCAAGTGTATTTAAAATCGATGCACGAGCACGTTCAATTAAATCATTGGTTTGTGCTGCTGAAATATACTCTGCAGCAATATACGGATCGAGCGTCAGTACTTGAACCACAGTAATTTTACTGCCAAAAGTTTTTGCAAACTCGACAGCTTTAGCCACCGCAGCATAAGAAGTTTCTGAACCGTCCACTGGAACTAAAATATTATTTAAAGCCATCTTATTTCTCCTTATCTGATCAATTGAATTTGGATGGAAAAACCTGAAAAAAAGCGCTATTTACATTGATCATAGTTTCATCATACGCTTTTTTATTTAGGAATAAAACCAAGTAAATTCATAAGGATATTGCAAAATTCGCAATAAAAATATTGCAAAAATATGGACTTGTTTTCACCATGCTTAGCGATAGCAAAAATGCTCAATAATGTAAGCAGCTATGTCTAGATTGTAAGACAATTTGGTGCTGAAAAAATTGAGTCTAGATGCATGAACCCAACGGTGTGAATTGATTAATCACACTGTTTCTCTTGCTCTGTAAGGGTAATATGCAAAGCCTGTTGCTCAAGCAAGTTTAATTTATGTAAAGCGTCTTCTGGGAAGATCTGTTTTTGCAGTCGTTGAATTTGTCGCGCTGATAAATGCTGATTGGCACAATACATCGCAGCTTCATTGGTGCGGGCAACGCTGACTAATTTCTCCTGATCATTGAAGTCGAGACGAATGATTGGTTGCTGTGCTCGGCTAAGTTGAGCCATGCTGCGTTTTTGTTGCATGCTTAATAAGGGCTGTTTATTAATCCAAGTCGCCACATCACGTCGCACGCCATTGTAGTCAACAAAAATAGGCGAGACGATTTGGCAGCCCGTTAATGTCATGACAGCAAGGCTGAGGGTCAGACAGGCTTTTTTTATCGGATTGAATTGCATGATAAAACTCTAATTTTTAATCAAAAAATATAGTAATTAGGGCTAAAAATAGCATGATTTGCTTAAATAGTAACATCTTGAACTTTGCTTGTTTAAACTCTGAACAATTGCATACAAAAATGCTTGACGATAATGTGTGAAATCTAGATAATGCCACCACAGTTTACGGCTATGTAGCTCAGTTGGTTAGAGCACCGCACTCATAATGCGGGGGTCACAAGTTCAAGTCTCGTCATAGCCACCATTTTTATAGACCAAGCTCTCAGCTTGGTCTCTTTTTTTGTGCCTAGAAAAAGTCAAATAGATTGAAAATAATTACAGCACTAATAAAATGATCTGTTCACGATGTTTATGTGGAAATAAAAGAGAACTCAAATCCTTAACTGCATTATTTGATGACCTAACTTTTGAAATACACATCTCAATTACTTTTTATATTTACTGCTGTGTTTTTTGCGCCTATAAAAAAGCCCAGTTATAGAACTGGGCTTTTTGATTTGAATCGAGTAATTAGATACCCGGTTTCCAACCATTCACGATCGGATAGCGACGTTCACGGCTAAATGCACGTGAGCTGATACGTGGACCGATTGCGCCTTGGCGACGTTTGTATTCGTTTAGATCAACCAAACGGATGACTTTTTTCACAATTTCAGCATCAAAACCTTTAGCAATGATGTCATCTTGGCTCATGTCTTCTTCGATATACGCATACAAGATGGCATCCAATACTTCGTATTCAGGTAGAGAGTCTTGGTCTTTCTGATCTGGACGAAGTTCCGCAGAAGGTGGACGAGTAATTACACGTTCAGGGATCACTGGTGTTTCTGAAATGCTGTTACGGTATTTTGCTAGTTCAAATACAATCGTTTTATAAACGTCTTTAAGAACCGCAAAGCCACCGACCATGTCACCGTACAATGTGCAGTAGCCAACAGATAATTCAGACTTGTTCCCTGTAGAAAGGACTAAATTGCCGAACTTGTTCGATAAGGCCATTAACAATGTACCGCGAGAACGCGCTTGTAAGTTTTCTTCAGTCGCATCAGTCGGTGCATCGCCAAAGAAAGGGAACAAGGTTTGCATAAAGCCATTCACAATCGGGTTGATTTCGGCAATACCAAAAGTTACGCCCATATTCTTGGCTTGTTCAGCAGCATCTTCAACGCTGATTTGCGCGGTATAGGTATATGGCATCATGACCGCTTGAACTTTATCGGCGCCAATCGCATCGGCAGCAATCGCTAAAGTTAATGCTGAGTCAATACCACCAGATAGACCTAAAATCACGCCAGGGAAGCCTGAACGTTGTACGTAGTCACGGGTTGCGATTACAAGGCTTTGGTAGATTTCAGCCATGGTATTTAATACAGGCGTGATTGCACCTGTTTTAAAGGCTTTTTGTTCAGCATCGTATTCTGCGATATATAGATCTTCAACAAAACTCGGTGCTTGCAATGCAACTTCACCTGAATTGTTCATCACAAAGCTTGTGCCATCAAAGACAAGGTCATCTTGACCGCCCACTTGGTTACAGTAAACCAAATTGATGTTCAATTGTTTGGTCAATGCAGCCATGGTTTCAATGCGATGCTGTGGTTTACCAACTTCATAAGGTGAAGCATTTAAAACCAAAGCGGTTTCAACATTTAACTGAGCAAGCTGTTGAACAGTTGGTAATGCCCAAACATCTTCGCAAATCAACACACCAAACTTATGACCTAAATATTCAAAGACTAGGTGTTGATGACCTTCACTGAAATAACGTTTTTCATCAAAAACGCTATAGTTTGGAAGATTTTGTTTATTGTAAATCCCGAGAACTTGACCATTTTTCATGACAGCAGCAGAGTTATAGCGCTGACCATCTTCAGTTTGATTTACAAAACCAAAGACTAAAACGATGTCCTTAATGCTCGCTAATTGTTCAAAAGCTTGCTGTGTACGTTTATTTAAACTTGGACGTAATAATAAATCTTCAGCAGGATAACCAACTGTAGAAAGTTCCGGAAAAACAATAATATCTGCGTTCTGTTCTTTTGCAGCATTGACTTGTTTAAGCATTTTTGCTGCGTTAGATTCTAGGTTACCAATATGCGGAGAGAACTGAGCAAGTGCAATTTTAAAACTATTCATTCCAACTAAATCCTATTCCTATAGGTGAATACACTTAACACACTGATTTGTATTATTGTGATTATTCAGCGAGTGTATTTAGATACGAAAAATACTGCCGAAAGGCGAAAACAAAACACCATCATCGTATGATAATTCACTTGTTTTGATGCAAAGCAAAAAAATAAGGTGAGCCTATTTTATCTGAATTTAAGCGAGATACTAGAGGTATTCATAGCTTTTAAAAGCCTAGCTGAGATTATGTGCCATAAAGTAAATATTAATGCTGTTTTTTTGTACTTAAAATAGCGTCAATGGTCGAGCAATAGTGTGAAATAGAATGATCAGGCGATATTCAATTTTATCTAAAAATATTCGCTATAGAGCATGGAAGCTTTATAGCTCAATTTGATGAACAAGTTCTGGATATAAAATAATATTTTTAATTCGCTTTAAATAGATGTCACGAGCAATGTCGCCTTGTTGCTCAATGTTGTAGTCAAAAAATGCTTTGTGTGGTTTGAGGGTATAGCGGTAAGGGTTATATTTTTTAAAACTGAAGAAATACGCCATCTGTAAAATAGCACCCCGACCCAAAACATTGATCTGCTGCTGGTATTGATAAACATGGGCCATCTCATGAATAAACAGGGCACGATATCCTAAAGACGCTTTGGCATAGTCCGCTTTAAACAGTAAATTTCGTGCATGAATATACCCCTGCGGCGCCATGACCACATGTGCCGATTGCCAAGGCAAAAAAGGGTGATTCATCACTTTCACTTGTTCATATTGAATCAAATCCCCAAACACACTGCGACACATGGATATTTCACCTGCCGTAAGTGATCGATATTTAAAACCTTCAAGTTTTAGCAGCCGAATGAGTGTGTGAAAGAAAGGCAACATGATGAAAAGTGTTTATTGTTCCAAAGGGATGTGTAGTTTTACTATAACCTGAAAATACAATATCACGCTGTTGCGCTGTATTTAAAGAGCGATATTTTTGCATCTGCTACAGCGAAAAATCGGTTAGGGCGTTACAATTTAGTTTTCGGTCAAACAGATAGTCAGATGCAAGCACGGATCAATACTTTAATTTCTGAAATCAGCAAAAATATGTATGAACGTGAGCAGATTATTGCTTTGAGTTTATTGGCAGGTGTTGCGGGCATGAATACCTTTTTATATGGTTTGCCCGGTACAGCAAAAAGTTTGATTTCGCGTCGAATCGCCTCGGCTTTTGAAGTCCATGACTACTTTGAATATTTGATGAATCGTTTCAGTACGCCGGAAGAAATTTTTGGACCGGTATCAATTAAAGCCTTAAAAGAAGATCAATATATTCGTAAAACAGAACATTATTTACCACGGGCAGATTTTGCATTTTTAGATGAAATTTGGAAAGCCAGCCCTGCGATTTTAAATACTTTACTGACCTTGGTGAATGAGCGGAGTTTTAAAAATGGTGACATTGTCCAAAAAGTTCCATTGAATGTTTTGGTCAGTGCATCGAATGAAATTCCCGAACCAAATCAAGGTCTAGATGCCTTGTATGATCGTTTTATTTTGCGCTTAGAAGTGCCGCCGATTGCTGTTGCAGAAAACTTTCATGCACTATTACAGGCCAAGCCGAGTCAAGTCAGTGTTGAAGTCGATGCGACCTTAAAAATAAAAAAAGCCGAGTTGCAAGATTGGCGGGAACAGATTTATCAGGTAGATTTACCCGAATCGATTTTAAATCTATTTGATCAACTTAAAACACGACTCAATCATAACTTTGAAGATCACGTGGTCTATGTCTCTGACCGTCGTTGGCAACGTGTGGCTTATTTAGTCAAAGCCTGTGCATTTTTAAATGATCGTCCATCAGTGATTTTGAGTGATCTATTAATTTTAAAACATTGCTTATGGAATCAGCCTGAAGACATTGCTTTTGTTTCGCAGCAGATAGATGAAGTATTGGCTGAAAATGGCTTAAATTACGGTTTGCAATTCGAACAACATGTGGCAGAGAAGGATACACTTGAACAGCGGGTGCTCAATCATTTTTATTATACCGATGATGTGTATGAGAGTTATTTAATTCATGGCACTGACTACTTGCGTGCAGTGACCAATCTAGATCGACACTATAAAGATAAAGTGTTGTATCTCGAACTGGATAAAATGGATACGAAAAAGGACTTCTTTGCCTTAGATGATACCGGTGAAGAAGTGCGTGGCATCGTATGTAATTTTAATGGTTCAAGAGTGTGTACGTTAAAAGGTGGCTATTATGGCCTAGAAGAAGTGGTGACGCCGTATATAAAACATACCAAAGGCAGTCCACGTAGCGCACTTTCAGCACAAAGCCAATATGAGCTATTACACGAAGTTCAACAGATCAAAGCACATTTTCAAACAGAATTGGATCTGTTGACGGAACGCTTTAATAGCCAGAAGCATCAGTTCAATTCTGTCTTTGTCACTGAACAGGATATTCAACATTTATTTCAATCTATTGAGCAGCAATTGGCAAGATATCGATTGCAGTTGCAAGATTGTGAGCGCTTGGAACAGTTATGTCGCAATTAAAACCGACACGACAACAAACCCAATCGGCGCTCGATGAATTAAGTTCGCAGCTTTATGATGAATTAAAACAATCCAGCTTAAAACATTGGTTGAAAGATCATAAAGTTGCAAAAAAGCTCGATCAAAAAATTCAGGAATGGGCCTTTCAGGCAAAGTCGAGTTTAGATCAGCAGCATCCCTATGCAACGGCCCAGCAGCAATTGGAATATTGGCTTGCGTTAAAGCATTGGGAACAGGGTGATTTTGTTCAATTCCGTGCTGAATATGCCGCCTTTATGCAAACCTTAGGGATTCCAGAATTCACTGAAATGTGGCAACAGAGCCAACAGCCATTGCTGACCAAGCAGCAGCGTCAATTACAAATAGAGCTATTCAAAGGCAAATGGCAGCGCAAATTGACCGAAGCCATTGCACATTGGGAGTTTGAGCAGCTCCGTTTACAACGAGATGCCTTTTTAGATGAAATCAAAGATTTTCTCGCGACATTGTCGAAAATGGTCAAGCACCATGACAGTGTCGGGTTTGAAACTGGGATTTTTCTAGACTATTCCAAAGGACAATTAACAGAGCACGATGTACAGAACTTTGAGCAATGGGCGAATTATCTCGAGCAAGATCGGGCGCTTAAACGTCTATGTCAAATGATCGGAAGCGCACAGCCGAATATGCCACGTAAGCGGATTTCTGCTCAGTTAGAACAAGAACCACAGCAGCTTATTCACACCCCGATGGCGCAAGAGGAAATTACTGGAATTAAATTGGCACAAGAAATCAGTATGGCTTTACCTAGCGAGTTGGCGCTATTAGCCGATCCAGACTTGCAGGTTTTATTTGATTTGAAATATTTAGAATCTAACCTGATGAGTTTTAATCGAGAAGGGCAGCAACAGGGAAGGGTGATCGAAGACCCACGCCATACGCAGCGTCGAGTCGGACAAAAAGGCCCGATGATTGTCTGCTTAGATACCAGTGGCTCAATGAATGGGCAACCTGAACTGATTTCCAAAGCGATTTGTCTATATTTATCGATTCGAGCGCTAAAAGAAAAGCGAGCGATGTATTTGGTAAATTTCTCGACCAATTTAACCGCGCTGAATTTACAACATAATAGTGCTTTGGATGATGTCATTCACTTTTTAGGGCAGTCATTTCATGGGGGAACAGATATTATCCCTGCGATGAATCATGCCGTGGACATGCTGAAACAACCGAATTTTGTACATGCCGATGTGGTGGTGATTTCCGACTTTATAATGGGTCAACTGACTGAAGAACTCATGCAAGAGATCACACATTTGAAGCAGCAGGGCAATGGATTCTATGCTGTGGCTATCGGTAATTTTAAACTGGATCATTTAGACGAAAGCCTGTTTGATCATCAATGGGTGTATCAATCTGCGACTGGTGAAATGCAAAAAATCCAATAATCGTCCCTCACAAAAAATACGCCATGACCTTTAATGACAAGCTTTTGAGCCATGCAGCATTGATGTTTTAAAGATTGTCTGACAAAGAAAATATTTGAGCATTTTTGCAAATCGAGAGGTCGGTTTTGCTAATGGTCTAGTGATCTATCTCACTTAATTTGATCCTCAATCTATGTGTTTTTCCTTCAATCGACATGAAGTCAATGAAGGGGAAACACCCAAATTGAGAGCAAAATCATGAGCGCTTTTCAACCGATAAAAAAAACTTTAGCACGCGTATTTGCAGGCCCTGTCTTTAACCCAACAAAACAGTCTGCCGTTGTTCCTATTCGTCATATGAAATTTGATTTCGAACCAGAAAAAATTGATCCAAAATTTTATATGAATGCAGAATTGGCCAGTGCCTATTTTGCATCTTTATCTATTTTCTTAACCCGTGGCGAAGATTTGGTGATTGATACTGCTCGATATCATCGCGACTTTATTCAAGATCCTGTATTAAGACAACGTGTCACGTCGTTGATTGGGCAAGAGGCCATTCATTCACGTATGCATGAAGAAATGAATGAAGCGTATCGCGCAAGAAATCTGCCTGTGCAATTTTTTAGAAAGTTAGAACACTACGTCTTTGCCTATGGTTTTGAACGTATGCCACAGCCAATGAAGTTATCCTTAATGGCAGCAATTGAGCATTTCACCGCAGTGCTTGCGGAATACATGATGAATCATGAAGAAATCTTTTTTAATTCAATAGATGAAAAGCAGCGCGCTATTTGGATGTGGCATATGTTGGAAGAGTCTGAACACAAAGACATTGCCTATGATGTTTATCAAGAATTATCAGGTAATTATGCTTTACGTATTGCTGGCTTTTTCCCTGCATTAATTACCATTTTGGGTTTGATTTCAATTGGTGCATCGATTGTCCCTTTCTACAGAAAGCCATCAAATTTGATTAGCCTAAGCTACTGGAAAGATGTTCCGCGCAGTTTCCAACTGATTTTTGGGCTAAGAGATGGTGTTTATGGCAGCAGCCTCGGGCATATTTTTGACTATCTACGACCAAGTTTTCATCCGAATGATCATGACACTTCTGCATTTCTTGAATATTACAAAAAGCGTTTGCTGAACCCTGTTGATGGCGTGTTAACACCTTATTTTGTCAAAGAATTTACCCCAGCATTAAAACGATAAAAGGACACAACCATGGGTCTATTTGGAAAAAAGAATAAGCCAAGTGAAAACGCCTACGCGGTGGTTACTGGTGCAGGCAGTGGTATAGGAAGAAGCTTTGCTTTGGAGTTGGCACGTCGTGGTGGGACAGTGGTCTGTGCCGATATTCATCTAGAAGCAGCGCAAGAAACGGTGGATCAAATTCATTCTATGACCTCATCAAATGCTTATGCAGTGCAGTGTGATGTAGGTAAGGCTGAAGAAGTAAAAGCACTGTCAGAGCAAGCTGAGCAGTTGATGGGGCATGCTGTGACATTGGTGATCAACAATGCAGGCGTCGGGCTGGGTGGTAAATTTGATGAACTGAGTTTAGACGACTGGCAGTGGTGTATGCATGTCAATTTGTGGGGTGTGGTGCATGGCTGCCATTATTTTGTACCCAAGTTGAAACAAAATAAGCAGGGTGGCGCGATTATTAATGTTGCTTCTGCTGCGGCATATACTGCTGCACCAGAAATGACAGCATATAACGTGACGAAGTCGAGTGTGTTGGCTTTGTCTGAAACTTTATCGGCTGAGCTCAGATCGGCAAATATCCGTGTGAATGTGCTGTGCCCAACCTTGGTGCCAACCAATATTATGAAAAATGGTCGCTTGCCCAATCGATATTCAGGCTTGGCTGATCAACTGCTGATGAATCATGCATTTACGACGAGCCACGATGTCGTCGATTTGACATTGAATAATTTAGATGCAGGAAAGTTGTATACCATTCCGCAACCTGATGCCAAATTATTTTGGTGGTTAAAGCGTCTATCCCCGCAAACCTATACCCGCTTATTGGGGGTGGGTTATCCCTTATTTAACAACTATATTAAAAAGTCGGGAGCAAAAGCATGAACATGCCGACACAATTACATGACGAAGATGTAAAAGCATTACATCAAGAGAAAACTCAAACTAAAAAGGCAACAACGCAAACTAATGCACGTCGTCCTGTAACGTCTTCTGCCAAAGCAAAAAAAGCAGTACGAGATCAATCAGAGTCAGAACCTAGCCTAGAAAAACCTAGCGTAGAAAATCAAGTGCGTGTCTACGATACCATTGTGATTGGTGCGGGGATATCAGGTTTAGCTGCAGCTCATCAAATGAATGAACGAGGTTATACCGATTATGTGGTTTTGGAAAAAGCCAATCGCGTGGGAGGTACATGGCGCGACAACACCTATCCAGGCTGTGGATGTGATGTTCCTTCGGCTTTGTATTCTTTTTCATTTGCACCGAGTCATAAATGGAGTCATTTATTTGCCAAGCAACCTGAGATTCTGAACTATTTAGAAGATGTTGCGGAGCAGCATGCGCTGTATCGCAACATTCAGTTCAACTGTGAATTAATGGCAGCGGAATGGAATGAGGAATTAAAGCAATGGCAATTGGAGACGAGCAAAGGTAAGTATGCGGCGAGAACAGTGATCTTTTCCACTGGGCCGATTACTGAACCTCAAATTCCAAAAATTAAAGGTATTGAAAGCTTTGAAGGTGAAATGTTCCATTCTGCGCGATGGAACCATGCCTATGACTTAAAAGATAAACGTATTGCAGTGATTGGTACGGGGGCATCTACGATTCAGTTTATTCCTCAGATTCAACCTATTGCCAAAAATGTGGTGGTGTTTCAACGGACTGCGCCATGGGTATTACCAAAAGCAGATTTACCACTGAATGACCGTGCGAAAGGCATCATTACCCGTTTTCCGACTGTTCAAGAAACTTGGCGCAAAAGTGTGGCCGGTATATTAAATGGTATTAATTTAGGACTACGTAATCCTTCGCTTTTAGAGCCTGTGAATTATTTGGGTCGTCAGTTGTTAAAAACACAAATTCAAGATCCTGAATTACGTGAAAAAGTTACACCAAACTTTTCTATTGGTTGTAAGCGTCTTTTATTTGCCAATAACTATTATCCTGCTTTGCAGCAAGCCAATGTCGAACTTGTACCACATGGTTTAGTTGAAATAGAAGGTAATACTGTTATTGCTGCGAATGGTGAACGTCATGAAGTCGATGTCATTATTTGGGGCACAGGTTTTGAAGTTTCTCATCCGCCGATTGGGCAACGTGTAAAAAATGCCAAAGGGGAGTTATTGTCAGAACTTTGGAAAAACAGTTCTCCTGAAGCGTTTTTGGGTACCAGTATCGCGCAAGTACCTAATGCCTTCTTGGTGCTTGGGCCAAATATTTTGGTTTATGACTCATTTATTGGGATTGCAGAAGCACAGGTTGGGTATATCGTCGATGCCTTGGTAAAAATGAAACAAGAGAAGATACAGCGGCTTGAAATTAAGCCAAATGTATTGGCCTATCACAATGCAAAAGTACAGACACATTTACAGACTACAGTCTTTAATAGTGGCGGCTGTAAGAGCTATTACTTAGATGCCAATGGACGCAATTTTGCAGCTTGGCCGTGGTCACTGAAACAGTTAAAGCAGCGTCTTAAACAGGTGGACTTGACAGACTATGAGTCGGTTGCTTGGAGAAGGTTGCTTAATAAAAGTTACTTAACTTTATAAGCTAAAATAAAGCATCATCAATATTTAAACCTTTTGTTTACAGCCTAATTTCTACGTGGAATTAGGCTTTTTTATGACGATATCTGATGAAGCAGTGTGAGATTTTCTAGAAAATGGCGATTTAAAATACATTCAGCAATAAACAGCATACTTTATAACTTGTGAGGCATCGTTTTATCTAATGATTGAGTTGAAAAATCAGTCAGATGGGTCTGTTTTAAAGTGCAAAATAAATCTAGCTGCATAAAAAAACCGCCCCAAAGGGACGGTTTTTAGATTCGCACAATTCTTTCGAATTAACGACCTTGGATATCGCGTTGAGTTTCGCCAGTGTAAAGCTGACGAGGACGACCGATTTTGTAAGGTGCGCTGTGCATTTCTAACCAGTGGCTGATCCAACCAACAGTACGTGCAAGAGCGAAGATTACTGTAAACATTTCTGTTGGGATACCAATCGCTTTAAGGATGATACCTGAGTAGAAGTCTACGTTAGGGTATAGGTTACGTTTGATGAAGTATTCGTCAGAAAGCGCAATACGTTCAAGTTCCATAGCCAAAGCAAGTTGTGGATCGTTGATACCAAGTGCAGTTAACACTTCGTCACAAGTCTCTTTCATTACTTTCGCACGTGGATCGAAGTTTTTGTAAACTCGGTGACCAAAGCCCATAAGTTTAACTTCTTTAGTTTTCACTTTTTCCATGAACGGAGCAACGTTTTCTACAGTGCCGATTTCATCAAGCATCTTAAGAACAGCTTCGTTCGCGCCGCCGTGAGCAGGTCCCCATAGAGCCGCGATACCCGCAGCGATACATGCGTATGGGTTAGCGCCAGTAGAACCAGCAAGACGTACTGTAGAAGTAGACGCGTTTTGTTCGTGGTCAGCATGAAGCGTGAAGATACGGTCCATTGCTTTAGCAAGAATAGGGTCAACTTTGTAATCACGGTCTGCAGGAGTAGCAAACATCATGTACAAGAAGTTTTCTGCGTAGCTTAAATCGTTACGTGGGTAAACGAATGGTTGGCCTACAGTATATTTGTAAGTCCAAGCAGCTAAAGTAGGAACTTTAGCGATTAAGCGAATAGCAGTGATTTCGCGGTGGTCAATGTTTTCAACATCGAAACCGTTGTGATAGAACGCAGAAAGCGCACCAACAACACCACACATGATCGCCATAGGGTGAGCGTCACGACGGAAACCATTGAAGAAACGGCCAACTTGATCGTGAACCATAGTGTGGTTACGAACTTTAGCATCGAATTCTTGTTTTTGTTCAGCAGTAGGAAGCTCGCCGTTCAAAAGAAGGTAGCAAGTTTCTAAGTAGTCTGCTTTAGTAGCAAGCTGGTCGATTGGGTAGCCACGGTGTAGAAGAACACCTTTACCGCCGTCAATGAAAGTGATTTTAGATTCACAAGCAGCCGTTGAGACAAAACCAGGATCAAAAGTAAAGTGACCTGCGGCCAACACATCTTTAACGTCAATTACATCTGGGCCTAGAGTGCCACTGTAAATTGGTAAGTCAATTTCTTTGCCATCAAGCTGTAAAACGGCTTTTTTGCCAGTTGCTTCAGACATTCAATAGATCTCCTGTCCTGGTGAATGTTTTATCTGACTCAGTACTAATCTTTTAATGCGAGAATCAGACGGATCAAAAATTTGCTCTAAGATTAGAGGGAACTGAAATTTTGTCAATTATACTTATGGATATAAATTGAGGATCATTCATTGAAATGAAGCACAATTCATCCGCTTAAAAAATGAGTAAAATCACAGTGCCGACGCAGTATAATAAGTCAATTTGCAGGGGAGGTGCAGATTAAAAAAAGCCTATTGCCTTAATTGTAAGCAATTTTTAATTCTTAAAAACTCTGAAACAAATATGAATTACAAGACCGCTATTTCATTAAATTATTATAATTTTCGTAACTTACATACATCTGTGGCTCTAAATTGCTTTTTTCTTATTCATAATTAAAACGACTTAATCGTACTTAAAAAAAAGTTCGTTTGGTTAAAAAATAGTTAATTAAACGCCTTTAAAGGATCAATAAATGAGCATTTTTGTCATTGGAAAGGTAAAAAATGGCGTTTTATTAAACAGATTTGCTGTTGCTAAGATTTTTATGCACAGACTAAGTACTTATTTCGTTTCATGATCTTTGAATTTTATTATTTGAGAAAATGATGCACATTTATTTTTATGATTATGGCTTGGCGAATGTGCTGGAAGATTTTAAAATGTAGTGGGAAAAGAAAGATTTAGATTTGTTCATCTTTAGTCTAAAAGTTTAAATCGCCATATACACACAAAAACAATAAGTGAAATTTACATTTAACTGATTAAAACCAACAACATAGTATGATTTTCTTAGATAAATAAGGTATTTGTTTTTAGAAAAGTTATTGTTAATGATTCTTATTTAAGGATATTTTGCAAAATTCCTAATTGTCTTCGTTTGTGTTTTGAAAGTTCACGTTTTATAATTCCCTGTCGTTTATAAGATCAGACAGCTGCAGAGTTTATTATATTGTAATGTCTGACTATGCTAGCTTTCCTACGAATTAATTCCAACAAACTCCGGATGGAGTTTTTACTTACAGGATGCCCGCTGTGAAAAGCAACAGACCTGTCAATTTGTCCATGGGTCAAGTTTTAGACGTAAACTTAAAATCCCCTGTGGCTATTGCATCAATTTTACACCGTCTATCAGGTGTTATCGTATTTTTACTCGTACCGGTCCTTCTTTGGATTTTAGACAAATCTTTATCTTCACCTGAAGGTTTTGCGCAAGTTCAGGCTGTATTTGACAGCTTTATTGTGCGTTTTGTCGTATGGGTATTTGTAGCCGGCTTAATTTATCACCTTATCGGTGGTATCAAGCATCTATTTGCAGATCTTGGCGTTGCTGAAGAACTTCAAAGTGGTCGTATCGCAGCTACTATTTCATTGATCTTGTCTGCAATCGGTATTGTTGCAGCATTTGTATGGATTGTTCTCTAATGAAAAGTGCTACAGGTTTAACAGGATCAGGTTCGCGCGATTGGTTTATCCAACGTGTAAGTGCCGTTGTATTGGCTGTTTATACTATTGTTGTGCTGGGCTGGATCCTTTGCAATAGCGGATTCACTTTTGAGCAATGGTATGGCTTTATGATGACAACACCAATGAAGATTTTATCTTTATTGTCTGTCTTATCTCTTGTTGCGCATGCTTGGATTGGTATGTGGCAAGTATTCACTGACTATGTGACTACTCGTCAAATGGGTCCTTCAGCAAACGGTCTGCGTTTAGTGCTGACTTCTGCAGTGATTGTTGCAGTATTTGCATACGCGATCTGGGCGATCCAGATTTTTTGGGCAAATTGATAGGAAAATATCATGGGCGCTATAACCCCTAAAGAAGATTACACAAATATTCCACACCAAACTTTCGATGCAGTCATCGTTGGTGGTGGTGGTTCAGGTATGCGTGCTTCTTACCAACTTGCTCAAGCTGGTTTGAAAGTTGCTGTACTGACTAAAGTATTCCCAACTCGTTCGCACACTGTTGCAGCGCAGGGTGGTATTGGTGCATCTCTTGGTAATATGCAAGAAGATAACTGGCACTACCACTTCTACGACACAGTTAAAGGTTCTGACTGGTTAGGTGACCAAGACGCAATTGAGTTCATGACTCGTGAAGCGCCTCAAGTTGTATATGAACTTGAACACCTAGGTATGCCATTTGACCGTAATGCTGACGGTACAATTTACCAACGTCCGTTTGGTGGTCATGCTGCGAACTATGGTGAAAAACCAGTTCCACGTGCATGTGCTGCTGCCGATCGTACAGGTCACGCACTTCTTCACACGCTTTATCAAAGCAACGTGAAAATGGGTACTCAATTCTTCGTTGAATGGATCGCACTTGATTTGATCCGTAATGAAGAGGGTGATGTGCTTGGTGTGACAGCAATTGACCAAGAAACAGGTAAAATTGCAGTATTCCAAGGTAAAGCAACATTGTTCGCTACTGGTGGTGCTGGTCGTGTTTACCGTGCATCTACTAACGCTTATATCAATACTGGTGACGGTCTTGGTATGGCAGCTCGTGCAGGTATTCCATTGCAAGATATGGAATTCTGGCAATTCCACCCAACAGGTGTTGCGGGCGCAGGCGTATTGTTGACAGAAGGTTGTCGTGGTGAAGGTGCGATCCTTCGTAACGATGCTGGTGAGCCGTTCATGGAACGTTATGCTCCGACACTTAAAGACTTGGCACCTCGTGACTTCGTATCACGTTCAATGGACCAAGAAATTAAAGAAGGTCGTGGCTGTGGTCCTAAGAAAGACTACATCTTGCTTGATATGACGCATCTTGGTGCTGAAACAATCATGAAACGTCTTCCATCTGTATTTGAGATTGGTAAGAAATTCGCGAACGTTGACATCACTAAAGAGCCAATTCCTGTAGTACCTACAATCCATTACCAAATGGGTGGTATTCCTACAAATATTCATGGTCAAGTGGTTGTTCCTGTATCTCGTGAAACTGAAGCTTTGGTTGCGAACTACAATAAAGAAACTGGTGTGTACTCACACAATGCGGGTGACCGTGATTTCACTAAACCAGTGAAAGGTTTCTATGCAATTGGTGAATGTTCATGTGTATCTGTACACGGTGCTAACCGTCTAGGTACAAACTCATTGCTTGACTTGGTTGTATTTGGTAAAGCTGCTGGTGAACATATTGTTGACTATGTAACTAAACACCACGGTGATGAATATGCACCGCTTCCTACAACTGTTCTTGAAAAAACTTTGAATCGTGTTCGTCATCTTGATGAATCAACTTCTGGTGAAAATGCTCAAGAAGTTGCAGATGCAATCCGTGACATCGTTCAAGATCACGCTGGTGTATTCCGTACATCTGCACTTCTTGAAGAGGGTGTGAAACAGATTCTTGCGATCGAACCACGTGTACGTAACATTCACTTGAAAGACAAATCTAAAGTATTTAACACAGCGCGTGTTGAAGCTCTAGAAGTTGAAAACCTGTATGAAGTTGCGAAAGCGACACTGATTTCTGCGGCTGCACGTAAAGAATGTCGTGGTGCGCATACAGTGGTAGATTTTGAATTACCACCTGATCATGCTGACTACCCATACGGTCGTCGTGATGATGAGTGGATGAAACACACTTTATGGTTCTCTGTAGATAACCGTCTTGAGTACAAGCCAGTACGTTACAAGCCTTTATCTGTAGATGCTATTCCGCCTAAACCACGTACATTCTAATTGGGAGAAGTAAGATGAGTAGAGGTACTCGTACATTTAATATCTACCGCTACGATCCTGATAAGGATGCAGCTCCGTACATGCAAACTTTTAAACTAGAGTTGACTGACAAGCACCGTATGTTGCTTGATGCGCTTCTAGCATTAAAAGTACAAGACGAATCATTAACATTCCGTCGTTCATGTCGTGAAGGTATTTGTGGTTCTGATGGTGTAAACATCAATGGTAAAAATGGTTTAGCGTGTCTTTGGAACCTAAACGACTTACCAGAAGTGATTACAATTCGTCCACTTCCAGGTCTTCCAGTTATTAAAGACTTGGTTGTAGATATGAATCAGTTCTACGATCAGTACAATAAAATCCATCCGTTCCTAATCAACAATCAGCCTGCGCCTCCTAAAGAGCGTTTGCAGTCTCCTGAAGAGCGTGAACACTTAGATGGTTTGTACGAATGTATTCTTTGTGCATGTTGTTCAACTTCATGCCCATCATTCTGGTGGAACCCAGACAAGTTCTTGGGTCCATCAGCATTGTTGAACGCATATCGCTTCATCATTGACTCTCGTGATACAGCAACTCAAGAGCGTTTGGCTCGTCTTGACGACCCATTCTCATTGTTCCGTTGTAAAGGTATCATGAACTGTGTATCTGTATGTCCTAAGGGTCTTAACCCAACTAAAGCAATCGGTCACATCCGTAATATGCTTTTAGATCTAGGTTAATAGATTTAGCAGTTAAAAGAAGCGCACCATTGGGTGCGCTTTTTTTGTCATATATAAAAGTGATGATAGTGAAAGTTATTCACTGTCATTGCTGACTGCTTTAAATGGATTTAATAGAAACGTAGTGAATTAAAGGTATAAAGCGATAGATAAATGGTTATTTATTGATGAAACGCTCGTTCAAGTCTGTCAAAAGGATTAGAAGATGTTATTATGTAACGTAGTAAAAAGAGAGAGGATAGGAATGTCAGCTCTCTTTTGTTTTTGTATATGAGATGAGGGAAAAATCGAACGTAGACTTTTGTCTTAATTGAAAGATCATTTTATATGTAGCACCATATCATAGATGAAAATACAAACAGTGTATTTCGCTAATTTATGAGAGGTATGTGTCAAAAAAATCAATTGAAAATGCTCGAACGTGTTAGCATTTAAAGCATCACTATATGTAAAAAATGACTTTGAATTAGGTACATTTTTTCTACAATTTAAGCGCTGTAGACGGTATATAAATGTTAATAAAGTCGCTTTAGAAAAGATAATGGTGCAAATTTTATTTTTTCTAAGACGATTTGCAAAAATTGCCCGATTTATGTCGGGTATTTCTCAATGAGTAATGATGCCGCTGAGGGCGTTATTGTTCATTAATCACATTGGGTAATCCTAATGTAGTGATAACGCCTCAAGGCTTAAGCCTAATGGGGACTAATGTCATATTACCAATTTGACATTACTAATCATGGGTTCGCTTAAAAAGCATCCTGAAATGTTTTGCAATAGGAAATGGGTCCACAAATGCAAGAAGTTGCTGACGCACTGCGTCTTGACACTGAACTTAGCGCTGACAGTGCAGCGTATATTGAAGAACTTTATGAGCAGTATCTAACGGCTCCAGACTCAGTAGAGGCTGATTGGCGTGAATACTTCGATAAATTCCCGAAAGGTGATCAACCACACAGCAATGTACGTGAGCAATTCCTATTATTAGGCCGTAATTCAAGCCGTGTTCAGCCAGTAGTGCAAAGTGCAGTAAGTTCTGAGCATGAACGCCGTCAAATCGGTGTATTACAGTTGATCGCTGCATACCGTAACCGTGGTCATCAAAACGCAAAATTAGATCCACTAGGTCTTGCAAAACGTGAAATCGTACCTGATCTAGATCTTGCTGCGCACGGTTTAACTCAGTCTGACTTAGACACTGTATTTAATACAGGTAACCTTGCAATCGGTAAATCTGAAGCAACTCTTGGTGAAATGGTTCAAGCAATGGAAGCAACTTATACTGCTTCGATTGGTGTTGAATACATGCACATTGTTGATACCAAAGAAAAACGTTGGATTCAACAACGCCTTGAAGGTACTCGTGGTCAATTCGGCTACACTGCAGACCAAAAGAAACACGTCCTTGAACGTCTAACTGCAGCTGAAGGCCTAGAAAAATACCTTGGTAACAAATTCGTTGGTGCGAAACGTTTCGGTGTTGAAGGTGGTGAATCTTTCATTCCTATGGTGAATGAACTTATTCAACGCGCGGGTTCAGTAGGTTGTAAAGAAGTGGTTATCGGTATGCCTCACCGTGGCCGTTTAAACCTTCTTGTAAACATCATGGGTAAAAACCCAGCTGACCTATTTGGTGAGTTCGAAGGTAAATCTCTGCATAAAAAAGGCTCTGGTGACGTTAAATACCACCAAGGTTTCTCTTCAAACGTCATGACTCCGGGTGGCGAAGTTCACTTGGCATTAGCGTTTAACCCATCACACTTAGAAATCGTTGGACCTGTAGTAGAAGGTTCTGTACGCGCACGTCAAGTACGTCGTAAAGATATCGGTGGTGATGATGTATTACCAATCATTGTTCACGGTGATGCTGCATTTGCAGGTCAAGGTGTAAACCAAGAAACTTTCCAAATGTCACAAACTCGCGGTTATACCGTGGGTGGTACAGTTCATATCGTCGTGAACAACCAAGTTGGTTTTACAACGTCTGACCCACGTGATGCGCGTTCTACAGAATACTGTACTGACATCGCGAAAATGATCCAAGCACCGATCTTCCATGTGAACGGTGATGATCCTGAATCTGTATTATTTGTTTCTCAATTGGCACACGATTTCCGTCATACATTCCGTAAAGACGTTGTAATCGATATGTTCTGCTACCGTCGTCGTGGTCATAACGAAGCCGACGAGCCAGCTGCAACTCAGCCAATGATGTATCAAATCATCAATAAAAAAGCGACTACTCGTACGCTTTATGCTGACAAACTTGTACAAGAAGGCGTTCTTGATCGTGCTTCTGCTGATGCAATGGTTGAACAGTATCGTTCTGACCTTGAAGCAGGAAAACACGTTGCAAATGCGTTGGTACTTGAGCCAAATACAAAAATGTTTGTGGACTGGAAACCTTACCTAGGCCACGAATACACAGACAAATGGGATACGACTTTCCCAATCGAACGTCTAAAAGAGCTTGGTGCGAAAATGCGCGAGCTTCCTGAAGGCTTCGTGATGCAACGTCAGGTTGCTAAAGTGATTGATGACCGTCTGAAAATGCAGACTGGTGAAATGCCATTGAACTGGGGTGCTGCTGAAACATTAGCTTACGCGTCTCTTCTAGATGAAGGTTTCCTTGTTCGTTTAACAGGTGAAGACGTTGGTCGTGGTACATTCTCACACCGTCATGCAAAACTTCATAACCAAGTAGATGGTTCAACTTACATTCCATTATGTAACTTGAAAGAAAACCAACCGCGTACTGCAATTTATGACTCTTTATTGTCAGAAATGGCGGTTCTTGCATTCGAATACGGTTATGCAACGACTCTTCCGAAGAGCCTTGTCATTTGGGAAGCGCAATTTGGTGACTTCGCAAACTGTGCACAGGTTGTAATCGATCAGTTCATCGCGTCTGGCGAAACGAAATGGGAACGTGTATGCGGTCTGACTATGCTTCTTCCACACGGCTTTGAAGGTCAAGGTCCTGAGCATTCATCAGCTCGTTTAGAGCGTTTCTTACAGCTATGTGCTGAAGAAAACATGCAAGTGATCACACCGACTACACCAGCGCAGATTTACCATGCGATGCGTCGTCAAGCACTTCGTCCAATCCGTAAACCAATGATCGTGACTTCACCGAAGTCTCTTCTTCGTCACAAACTTGCAACCTCTACATTAGAAGAACTTGCAAATGGTTCATTCCAAACTGTGATTGATGAAATCGACAACATCAACAAATCAGACGTAACTCGTCTAGTGCTTTGTGGTGGTAAGGTTTACTACGACTTACTTGAAAAACGTCGTGAAAAAGAATTGAACAACACAGCAATCGTTCGTATTGAACAATTGTATCCGTACCCAGAAGCACGTCTTGCTGAAGTTCTTGCACAATATCCAAACGTTAAAGAATTGGTTTGGGCTCAAGAAGAACCGAAGAACCAAGGTGCATGGTTATTCATCGCTCCGCGTCTGTATGACGACGTGATGAAAGCGGGCAAACAAGTTCGTATTAGTTATGCAGGTCGTGAAGCTTCTGCTGCACCGGCTTGTGGTTCACCATATTTGCACGCAAAACAACAAGCTCAGCTCGTAAATGATGCTTTAGCTATCGTAGCTGAATAACAGGAGATTCTTAATAATGGCAACCGAAATTAAAGCACCGGTATTCCCAGAGTCAGTTGCTGACGGTACAGTTGCAACTTGGCACAAACAACCAGGTGAAGCAGTATCACGTGACGAAGTGATTTGTGATATTGAAACAGATAAAGTTGTTTTAGAAGTTGTAGCTCCTGCTGACGGTACGATTTCTGCAATCGTTAAAAACGAAGGCGATACAGTTTTATCGAACGAAGTGATTGCGACTTTTGAAGAAGGTGCTGCTTCTGGCGCTGCTCAAACTCAAGCTGTTCAATCAGAAGAGAAAGTAGAACAAGCTGCTGCGCAAACTCAAGCGGGCGCTGCTCCTGTTGTTGAACGTGCTCAACCTGTTGCTGATCAAGCTCCTGCAGTGCGTAAAGCATTGACTGAGTCTGGCATTGCTGCTGCTGACGTTGCTGGCACTGGCCGTGGCGGTCGCATCACTAAAGAAGATGTTGCAAACCATCAAGCTAAACCAGCTGCTCCTGCTGCTGCGCCATTAAGCGTTGCTGTTGGTGAACGTATCGAAAAACGTGTTCCTATGACTCGTCTTCGTAAGCGTGTTGCTGAACGTTTACTTGCTGCAACTCAAGAAACTGCAATGTTGACTACGTTCAACGAAGTAAACATGAAACCAATCATGGAAATGCGTGCGCAATACAAAGATGCTTTTGAAAAGCGTCATGGTGCACGTCTTGGCTTCATGTCATTCTTCGTTAAAGCGGCAACTGAAGCACTTAAACGCTACCCAGCTGTAAACGCTTCGATTGATGGCAATGACATCGTTTACCACGGTTTCTACGACATCGGTGTTGCTGTATCAAGCGACCGTGGTCTAGTGGTTCCAGTTCTTCGTGATACTGACCGCATGAACTATGCTGAAGTTGAAAACGGTATCCGTGCATACGCTGGTAAAGCGCGTGATGGTAAATTGGGTATTGAAGATATGACTGGCGGTACTTTCACTATTACTAATGGTGGTACTTTTGGTTCATTGCTTTCTACACCTATCCTAAATACGCCGCAAACTGCGATTTTGGGTATGCATAAAATCCAAGAACGTCCTATGGCTGTAAATGGTCAAGTTGAAATCTTGCCAATGATGTACTTAGCGCTTTCTTATGACCACCGTCTAATCGATGGTAAAGAAGCAGTCGGCTTCCTTGTAACAATCAAAGAATTGTTAGAAGAACCAGCTAAGCTAATCCTTGATCTTTAATACTTCAGAATAATGCAATGGGCTTAGAGCGATCCTCTAAGCCCATTTTTGGAGATACACATGTCTCAATTTGATTTAGTTGTTATTGGTGGCGGTCCTGGTGGTTATGAGGCTGCTATCCGCGCTGCTCAATTAGGCTTTAAAGTAGCTTGTATTGAAAAACGTATTCATAAAGGTAAACCATCTTTAGGTGGTACTTGCTTAAACGTGGGTTGTATCCCATCTAAAGCATTACTTGATTCATCGCACCGTTATGAAGATACCGTTCATCACTTAGATGACCACGGTATTACAACAGGTGAAGTGAAATTTGATCTTGCAAAACTGCTTGATCGTAAAGACAAAATTGTTAACCAATTGACGATGGGTATTGATGGCCTACTTAAAGGCAATGGTATCGAATGGTTAAAAGGTACAGGTAAATTACTTGCAGGTAAGAAAGTTGAGTTTGTATCTCACGAAGGTGAAACTCAAATTTTAGAACCTAAATATGTAATCCTTGCATCGGGTTCTGTACCGGTAAATATTCCTGTTGCTCCTGTAGACCAAGACATTATTGTTGACTCTACTGGTGCGCTTGAGTTCCCAGAAGTGCCTAAACGTCTTGGCGTAATTGGCGCGGGTGTCATTGGTCTAGAGCTTGGTTCTGTTTGGCGTCGTCTAGGTGCTGAAGTTGTTGTATTTGAAGCAATGGATGCATTCTTACCAATGGCTGATAAAGCTTTGGCAAAAGACTACCAAAAAGTATTGACTAAACAAGGTCTTGATATCCGTGTTGGCGCTAAAGTTGCTGGTACAGAAGTAAATGGCCGTGAAGTTACTGTTAAGTATACGCAAGGTGGCGAAGACAAAACTCAAACTTTCGATAAATTGATCGTTTGTGTTGGCCGTAAAGCATATGCAGAAGGTTTATTGGCTGAAGATTCAGGCATTAAACTCACTGAACGCGGTCTAGTTGAAGTAAACGATTGGTGTGCAACTTCGGTTGAAGGCGTATACGCAATTGGTGACTTGGTACGTGGTCCAATGCTTGCACATAAAGCAATGGAAGAAGGCGTAATGGCTGTTGAACGTATGCACGGTCACGCTGCTCAAGTGAACTACGACACAATCATCTCTGTAATCTACACACACCCAGAAGCGGCGTGGGTTGGTTTAACAGAAGAGCAAGCGAAAGAAAAAGGCCATGAAGTGAAGACTGGTCAATTTGGCTTTGCTGCGAATGGTCGTGCAATGGCTGCTGGTGAAAACGCAGGCTTTGTTAAGTTTGTTGCTGATGCAAAAACGGATCGTCTACTTGGTATGCATGTCATTGGACCTGCAGCGTCTGATATCGTACACCAAGGTATGATTGCACTTGAGTTTGTATCAAGTGTTGAAGACCTTCAGTTAATGACTTTCGGTCACCCGACATTCTCTGAAGTCGTTCACGAAGCTGCGCTTGCAGTCGATGGACGTGCGATTCACGCGATTCAACGTAAACGTAAATAAGATGTAAAAAGAGCGGCTTAGGCCGCTCTTTTTTGTTTCTGATGGTTGTTTTAATTTGAATAATCATCTAAAAATAAAGATAAGAAATATTTTAAGATTTAAAAAAGGTTAAAGCTGCTTTGACGGATGTCTGGGCTTTAATGGGTCATAACAAAGCGAAAAAAGAGTAAAAGGTTGTTCAATGAATCTACACGAATATCAAGCTAAAGCGTTATTAAAAAAATATGGTATGCCAGTCCAAGAAGGCGTATTTGTAACAACCGCAGAAGAAGCAGTCAAAGCTTTTGAGCAACTGGGTGGTAAGTTTGCAGTTTTAAAAGCCCAAGTCCATGCAGGTGGTCGTGGTAAAGCGGGCGGCGTGAAAGTGGTAAAATCTGCGCAAGAAGCCACTGATTATGTGAACCAAATGGTCGGTTCACGCTTAGTTACTTATCAAACAGATGCATTAGGTCAGCCAGTCAGTGGTATTTTGGTGTCTGAAGATGTCTATCCTGTAGAGCGTGAATTGTACCTAGGTGCTGTGGTTGACCGTTCTAGCCGCCGTGTGACCTTTATGGCATCGACTGAAGGCGGTGTGGAAATTGAAAAAGTTGCAGAAGAAACCCCAGAAAAAATTATTAAAGTTGAAGTTGATCCTTTAGTAGGTTTATTACCATTCCAAGCGCGTGAAGTGGCATTTGCTTTAAACCTAAAAGATGGTCAAGTGAATCAATTTGTCAAAATCATGTCTGCTGCGTATCAAGCATTCATTGAAAATGACTTTGCCTTATTTGAAATTAACCCGTTATCCGTACGTGAAAATGGCGAGATTTTATGTGTGGATGCAAAAATTGGTATCGACTCAAATGCTTTATATCGCTTACCAGAAATCGCAGCACTACGCGATAAAACGCAAGAAAATGAGCGTGAGCTGAAAGCCTCTGAGTTTGATCTGAACTATGTTGCCTTAGAAGGCAATATTGGCTGTATGGTGAATGGTGCTGGTCTAGCGATGGCAACCATGGACATCATCAAGCTATATGGTGGTCAACCTGCAAACTTCCTAGATGTCGGCGGTGGCGCGACCAAAGAACGCGTAATTGAAGCCTTTAAAATCATTTTGGCGGATAGTTCTGTGCAGGGTGTATTAATTAATATTTTTGGTGGGATTGTACGTTGTGACATGATTGCTGAAGCAATTATTGCAGCGGTTCAAGAAGTAAATGTGACTGTACCTGTGGTTGTTCGTTTAGAAGGGAACAATGCAGAGTTGGGTGCAAAATTACTTGATGAATCAGGTTTGAAATTGATTTCTGCAAATGGCTTGGCTGATGCTGCAGAAAAAATTGTTGCTGCGGTAAAAGGCTAAGGGAGTAGAGATCATGAGCGTATTAGTTAATAAAGACACTAAAGTATTGGTACAAGGTTTTACCGGTAAAAACGGCACATTTCATTCAGAACAATCTATTGCTTACGGCACAAAAGTGGTCGGTGGTGTGACGCCGGGTAAAGGCGGTACACAACATTTGAATCTGCCCGTATTCAATACCATGAAAGAAGCGGTACGTGAAACGGGTGCAACGGCAACCTCGATTTATGTACCGGCACCATTTGTCCTAGATTCAATTATTGAATCGATTGATTCAGGTGTTGAGCTGATCGTTGTGATTACGGAAGGTGTGCCTACACTCGATATGCTAAAAGCTAAACGTTACCTAGAAACCTATGGTAATAATGCACGTCTAATTGGTCCGAACTGTCCAGGGATTATTACTCCGGGTGAATGTAAGATCGGTATTATGCCGGGGCATATTCATCAGCCGGGTAAAATCGGCATTATCTCGCGATCAGGGACTCTGACCTATGAAGCTGTAGCGCAAACCACCAAGCTGGGTCTAGGTCAGTCGACGTGTATCGGTATTGGGGGAGATCCAATTCCGGGTATGAACCAAATTGATTGCTTAAAGCTGTTCCAAGACGACCCGCAAACTGAAGCGATCATCATGATTGGTGAGATTGGTGGTACAGCAGAAGAAGAAGCAGCTGAATATATCCAGTCGAATGTTACAAAGCCTGTTGTTGGTTATATCGCGGGTGTAACTGCACCTAAAGGTAAACGTATGGGGCATGCAGGGGCAATCATTTCGGGCGGTAAAGGCACAGCTGAAGAGAAATTCGCTGCCTTTGAAAAAGCGGGTATGGCTTATACCCGTAGTCCTGCTGAATTAGGTTCGACCATGTACGAAGTGCTGAAAGGCAAAGGTTTGGTTTAATCGCCATACTTAAACATCAAAAGAGAATCTTCGGATTCTCTTTTTTTTACGCAAAAAAAAGCGTATTTCAGCCGCTATGCAAAAGCCATAAGGGCATGGCTATGTGTTCTGCTTTGGGGTGCAGTGACGCTGCATAAACGGATGGAATATTGGTTGTTCAATAACTATGAAATGTAAAGAACACATAATAATCCGAATATGTGATGATTGCGGGGATGGTCATAGGTTTATGATTTTTAAAAATAATTTCGTATAGCGTGCAGTATATTGATTTTAGGGAAAATAACTAATTTAATTGAGATTTTTAATGGATCTTTATCATTAAAGAGCTTTTTTACTTGGATGAAGCCTAATATTTTCAATAGAAATTATTTTATTTGTAATTTTCTCAAGCCTTATACAAAGGATGGTAGATCAGGAATATGAGAAGGGGGAGCTTTAAAATTGGTGAAATTTGCTATCTCAGTGATGAAATTTTTTTAAGAAAATCTACATGAGCATATACATCTATAGTCAGCTATTATTTTTTAGTTGATGGTTTGAAGTGCAAATACCTTGTTAGGCCCTATTTTCAATTTAATAAGCAATTTCCAAGTTTTATAAAAACAATAGATAGAACAAAATGTTATCGAGCTGAATATATAGAAGTAAATATCTTATTCTGTAAGATGAGAAGGATATATCAATTAATTGATTTTAAATATTTTGTTTCATAATTTTATGCTGTTTGCTCTATAGCTTCTAAATGAGTATTTTTATGAAATACGCCATTTGTTCATTGATTTAACATCAGGCTGTGATGCGAAATATAAATGTCAGAAACCATTAAAAGCGCTCTGATAAGACAGAAAATGTTGTTCATTTCTTTGGGAGATTGTATGCCCATAAGTACAAGTATCTAAGCCATAAAAAAAGCAGTGCGGACACTGCTTTTTTAATTCATTTAGAATGTGTTGCTCAAGCAATCACTTCTGAATAAAGAGATTTGATGGAGCCCTATCTCAATCAAAAACTTAGTTTTTGCTGGTTTTTAAGCTCTGAGTTAAACCGTTAATATCGCCACCTTGGATACCAAGCTCACTCATCAAGCTATCAATCAGTGGGGCCTGGCTGCGGTAGCGTAGGGCACTATTCACCACTTGGTCTGACAAGGCAACATTGCCACTGCCTTCGTGGTGAGCATCACCTTGGCAAGAACCTGCATGACCACCATTTAGACCATTTACTTGCAAAATCTTAATGTCATCAATGTTTTCCATTGGTTTCACACTTTCGCGAATGATTTCAGGTAAGTATTTCAGCATCGCTAAACGAATTTGCATTTCAACCTGTTCAGATGACAATACGTTGTTTGCTTCGTTCACTGCACGTGTACCTTCAGCATCAACTTGGTATTGTTTTTCCATCGCCTGAGCCAACAGAACTTTTGCGTCAGCTTCACCTTTGGCTTTTAAGCGAACTTTTTCAGCTTCGGCTTCAGCTGCAATACGGATAGCTTCTGCATCATCTGCTGCTGCTTGTTTACCTGCTTCTGCCGCGACAGTAATGGCAATCGCATCTTTCTCCGCTTTTTCTTTCGCAGAGACCAATTCAACAGCTTTTTGACGTTCAGCTTGTTGGATTTGACGAACGGTAATGACTTCTTCTTCGGCTTTTACCGCTTGAGCACGGGCTTGATCGGCATGCGCTTTAGCTTCAGATTCAGCACGAGATTTTTCTGCAATAGCAATGGCACGGTCTTGCTCAGCCAACTCAATGGTTTTCTTTTGTTCCACTTGGGCTTGCTGAATAATTTGTGACTTTTGAATATTTTGATTTTCAACGTCACGTGCAGCAGTAATACGCTTTAAGTCAACTTCACGTTCAGCAGCAATACGCGCTTCTTCGGCTTCACGTTTTTTCGAAGCTTCTTGTGATGCAATTTCTGCAAGCTGTTCTGCACGACGAACTGAAATTTCACGTTCTTGTTGCAGTTTTGCATATTCTTCTTCACGCAAAATTTGTAGACGTGCTTGTTCTGCTTCTAAGTTCTTGGTCTTGATTGCAAGATCTGCATCTTGCTCAATCGCATTACGTTTACGACGACGGTCTTCAATGGTTTCTGTCAGTTTAGTTAAACCTTCAGCATCGAACGCATTTTGTGGGTTGAAGTATTTAAAGCCTGTTTGGTCTAAGCCAGTTAATGAAACGGTTTCAAGTTCCAAACCGTTTTTATGTAAATCTTCAGACACCACTTGCTGAACTTTTTGAACGAAGTCGACACGTTTTTCATGCAATTCTTCCATCGCCATTTCTGCGGCAACTGCACGTAGAGAGTCAACGAATTTACCTTCGACCAAATTTTTAAGCTCATTTGGTGACATGGTCTTTTGACCTAACGTTTGTGCTGCGGTAGCAATCGAATCTGCGGTTGGTTTCACACGGACATAGAACTCCGCCATCACATCGACACGCATACGGTCACGTGTAATCAGCGCTTGGTCATCTGCACGGCGTACTTCAAGACGTAGGGTGTTCATATTGACTGGAATAATTTCATGCAGCACAGGAAGCACAATAGCACCGCCACCTAAAATCACTTTTTCACCGCCGAAGCCTGTACGCACAAATGAAATCTCTTTACTTGAGCGACGATAAAGTCGAGCAATAATAAAACCAATAAAAATAAGTGCGGCAAAAATTATCCCGACTGTTACAAGGATACCGCTTGGAATAATGTCTAACATGGACGTTTATCTCTTTTGTTGTAGTTCAAGTTAACCCTCTAAAGTGCTAACAAGTTTGATTTAAAAATCAGTATTTTGTTGACTCATCATCACTTCGAGATTTGCAGAAGGTATGACGCGTTAAATGTATTTATATGGTGTTTGAAGAACTGATCGAGCATCAATTCATTCAAAATTTAGAGCATGGTGGCTTGAAAGCCTACATTTGTTTTTTGGGTTAAAACCACTGATTGACCTTGGCTGAAAATTTCATCTTGTTCAGGTTCAACCAAAATATAATGGGTCAATCCGTGTTGATCTTTGACTTTGGCTTGAGCAGGAGACTGTGGTCGTGCATCACCCAAAATGATCGTGGCCGTTCTACCGATCAATTCATCACTATAAATGGCAGTGGTTTCATCTTGGGGTAAAATACGGGCAATGAGCATTGCGCTAAAACGTACGAAGGGCATGCACAGAAAAATACAGGCTGGTGCAATAATCCATGCACTGAACATCATACTGGTCATTTGGTTAACGATGGCTTGAATAGCAAAGCCCAACAAACTATAGACACATAAGAAAATGATGAGCCATACAAACAGTGGAATACGACCCAAATACAACCAATCGAGCACACGTGTCACGATACCTGCATCGGCATCTACACCTAGCTCTGCATTATGACCAACATCCTCAGGTAGGAATTGATCTAAGAAGCCTTGAGAACCACCCCCTAAAATTGTTAACACAATCTCAAAAAGTCCAAACAAAAACATTAAGCAGAGACTGATGCTAAACATGATATTAGACGGGTGAGTAAACAATTCCCACATTATATTTATCTCTATATTTATGCTTATAAAAAATCAAAAAAAATAATTCTAGCCGAATTTTTTTTCAGTAAATAAAATAACATTATCTGTCGAAATTGTGTAAAAAAATTACAGATCAGATTAACAAAAAGTCGGCTTTTATGTGAGCTATTACTAAGTTTTTCTTTAAAAATAGTTGATCAATTAAATCAGGATTATCTAAATCTAAAATGAATAGCACTTCTACTTTACCCATTTAAGATTTAAGTCATTGTGATCAATCAAATTTTCAGTCTAATTGCAGATATATAAGTGGTCGTGCTCAAGGGAGAGAAATGGCCTGTTAAACGGCACAGAAAACAATGTTAGGAAATGTAAATTTATAAGCGTCACAGCAGTGCTGAGGGCTTTGCCGTGACTTTCGATGTCATATGAAGATTTGAACTGGCGTTCAATAGAGCGCTTTTTAGGTGGCTTTAACCCTTTTTATAACAATGAAGTTTGAATGCGTACTTTCATATCTAAAGCCGCTTGAACAATAAAGGTTTTCATCCACTTCACTTGTTCGCCCATCGGATTGGTTTTAATCGCAGTGTCTAAAAAGCCCATGCTTTCAAGTTGAAACAATTGCTTTTCGATCTCTTCTTCTAACTGGGTGCTATTGGCTGCGAGCGGGAAATGGATTAAGTGAAATGCTTTGGGAAAATTATAAAAAGCATAGAGCAGATTAAATGCGCGTTGATCGGCCTTTAAATTGCCAGCGCCAATTTCGTAGCCGCGATCTTGGTTACTGTGAGTCACCCCAATCAAAAATTCGAGTTTATTGTCCAAAAGTCGTAGGCCGAACTGAAGGCCAATTTGGTCAGCACTCAGCTCATGTTGGATAAAGTTATTCAGCGGGCTGCCGTCATCATTTAAGGCTTCTTGGAGCACGAGCATGTGTGAAGAATGCTGATAAATATAGCCAGCAAGACCTGCGGCTTCAATCAGCGACTTTAAGGTTTCAAGCGTATAGTGACTATATGGCATATCAATAACTATTGGAGAGTGATATAGCTACTTTAGGTAGTTTGAGCGAGTTTGAATACCGATTGTTTAGAGGATTTAGCGATTAGTTAATTGATAAAAAATTGCGTAAAATTACGGATCTCGGACTAGAATAATACTGAAATTGATAAGTCTATCGTATTAAATTAATTAAAATTGATAAGCAGTATCAGACAATTTGTATATGACGAATAAGAATATCAATATCACAAAACAAGCAATCGTTATGAAAGCTTAATCACTATAATGTATATATATCTTTAAAGTGTAATAAGTACACATATTCTAAGCTGGTGTTGTCCATGTCATTAAATGAGGAAAGACTTACTCATCTTAAACAGCTTGAAGCTGAGAGTATTCATATCATCCGTGAAGTTGCTGCTGAGTTCGAAAACCCAGTCATGCTGTATTCAATCGGTAAAGATTCAGCGGTCATGCTGCATCTTGCTTTAAAAGCATTCTATCCTGCCAAACTTCCATTCCCACTACTGCATGTAGACACGGGTTGGAAATTTAAAGACATGATTACTTTCCGTGACAACATGGCAAAAGAGCATGGCTTTGATTTGATCGTGCATCAAAACAAAGAAGGTAAAGACGCAGGCGTGAATCCGTTCGATTACGGTAGCTCAAAATATACTGACATTATGAAAACTCAAGGCTTAAAACAAGCACTTGATAAATATCAGTTTGATGCGGCTTTCGGTGGTGCGCGCCGTGACGAAGAGAAATCTCGTGCCAAAGAGCGTGTTTACTCATTCCGTGATACTAAACACCGTTGGGACCCTAAAAACCAACGTCCTGAACTTTGGAATCTTTACAACGGTAAAGTGAACAAAGGCGAAAGTATTCGTGTGTTCCCATTGTCTAACTGGACTGAGTTGGATATTTGGCAATACATCTACCTTGAAAATATTAAATTGGTTCCTTTGTACTTGGCTGCTGAACGTCCAGTGGTTGAGCGTAGCGGTACACTGATCATGGTTGATGATGAGCGTATGCGTTTGAACGAAGGTGAAGTGCCACAAATGAAATCGGTGCGTTTCCGTACCTTAGGTTGTTACCCACTTACAGGTGCGGTTGAATCAACTGCAACAACTTTACCGGAAATTATCCAAGAGATGCTTTTAGCCACAACATCTGAACGTCAAGGCCGTATGATCGACCATGACGAAGCAGGTTCGATGGAAAAGAAAAAGCAGGAAGGTTATTTCTAAGAATCTTAAGAAATCTCCCTTGCGCAGCAGTGCTGCTCACCCTCTTTACTAAAGAGGGGTACTCCCAAGAAAGAACGGAGCCAAGTCTCCCTTTCTTAAAGGGAGATTTAGAGGGATTAAAAAGATTCAGAAACCGATTTCAAAAGAATATGTGGAGCTTTGAGCAATGTCTCATCAATCAGATTTAATTAGCCAAGACATCTTGGCGTATTTAAAACAACACGAAAATAAAGACCTTCTACGTTTCCTCACTTGCGGTAACGTGGATGATGGTAAATCGACTTTAATTGGTCGTTTGCTTTACGATTCAAAATTGATTTATGAAGATCAATTGCAAGCCGTAACACGTGACTCTAAAAAAGTCGGTACTACGGGTGATGCACCTGACTTGGCTTTACTTGTAGATGGTCTACAAGCGGAACGTGAGCAGGGTATTACCATTGACGTGGCTTACCGTTATTTCTCTACTGAAAAACGTAAGTTCATTATTGCTGACACCCCAGGGCATGAGCAGTACACACGTAACATGGCAACTGGTGCGTCGACTGCTGATTTAGCGATCATCTTG
This sequence comes from Acinetobacter sp. YH01020, assembly GCF_013420275.1. Classification (NCBI taxonomy): domain Bacteria; kingdom Pseudomonadati; phylum Pseudomonadota; class Gammaproteobacteria; order Moraxellales; family Moraxellaceae; genus Acinetobacter; species Acinetobacter sp. YH01020. The sequence continues at coordinate 28,837 of NZ_VOYN01000012.1, read as the reverse complement.
ATTGATGCGCGTTATGGCGTACAAACTCAAACGCGTCGTCACTCATTTATTGCGAGCCTTTTAGGTATTCGTAATATTGTGGTTGCAGTGAACAAAATGGACTTGGTTGAATTCTCTGAAGCACGCTTCAATGAGATTCAAGCTGAATACAACGAGTTCGTGAACCAATTAGGCGACCGTAAACCTGCGAATATCATCTTCACGCCTATTTCTGCGTTGAATGGTGATAACGTTGTAAACAAATCGCCAAATACGCCGTGGTACCAAGGTCAGACTTTAATGGAGACTTTGGAAACTGTTGAAATTTCGCATGATACGAGCAAGCACGAATTCCGTTTCCCTGTTCAATATGTAAACCGTCCGAACCTCGACTTCCGTGGTTTCTGCGGTACGATTGCACTTGGTGAAGTGAAAGTTGGCGATACCATTACTGCATTACCATCTGGTAAGTCTTCGACTGTTAAAGAAATCGTAACTTTTGACGGTAACTTAGACCATGCTGTTGCAGGTCAAGCGGTGACTTTAACACTGAACGATGAAATTGATATTTCACGCGGTAACGTGTTGGTTAAAGCGGGCGAACAGCCACTCATTTCACGTTCTGCACGTGCCTCTGTGGTATGGATGACAGATGCGCCTTTAGTAGTTGGCAAGCTGTATAACGTGAAGTTTGGTACACAAACTATTCCTGCGAAAGTTACGAAAATTAACTATCGTACCAATGTGAACACACTGGAAAAAACGGAAGTTGAACAGCTTGAATTGAATGCGATTGCAGATGTAACGATTGAGTTTGATGCGCCAGTGGTATTTGACCGTTACCAAGACAGTCGTTACACAGGTTCATTCATCTTTATTGACCGTTTAAGCAACGTGACTGTTGGTGCGGGTATGGTTGAATCTGCGGTTGAATGGACTGCACACAACGAGCCTGTAACTGCTGAAGCGCGTGCTGCACGTTTAGGTCAAAAACCTGCTGCGGTAACTGTGACTGCGAAAGCCCTTGAAAATGCGCAAGCGATTGAAAGTTTGTTGATTCAACAAGGTGTGGTTGCGATTGCGAAAGCTGGTTTAACTGTAGAGCAAGTCGCGCTTGTACGTGAAACTGGTGTGGTTGTGATTACAGATACTGCTGAAGGTACTGATGTGACTTATGCCTTCGATGCTGCTGAAGAAGTTGCTGAGAAAATTGTTGAGTTGGTTCGTCTGTAATAGATTGAATTAATTTAAAAAAGACCCGCCGAAAGGCGGGTTTTTTTATTAGGAAATGAATATATAATTTAAAAAGTGCTTATGTTTTAATCAAAAAAACAAATATTATTTCGTGGTAATCTATTGTAAATAAACAATATAAAATCAAAAGGGTTGTATGAATATTAGGCAAAAACTTATTGATGTTGGTTTTAAAAATGTGGGGTTCTGGAATATTGGGAGCAGTAAGGAATTAATTTATAAGTTAAATTATTCATCTGGTGTAGAAAATATACTGTATGCGTTTATAGAGAATAATGAATTGCTCTATATTGGTAAAACTACACAAAATTTAGATAATAGGTTTAAAGGTTATCTAAAGCCAGGTCGTACCCAAACTACAAATATTCGAAATAATTTTGAATTAACTAGATTGATTAGCATGGGCAAGGTCATTGAAATTTGGTTATTTGAAGATGTTGGATTAATGGAATATGGAGGGTTTAAGCTTAATCTAGCTGCTGGTTTGGAAGATAGTTTGATAAAAGAATTGAAACCTAAGTGGAATGGAAATAGGTTCAAAATCAATGAAATCAATGAAATCAATGAAATCAATGAAATCAATGAAATCAATGAAATCAATGAAATCAATGAAATCAATGAAATCAATGAAATCAATGAAATCAATGAAATCAATGAAATCAATGAAATTAATGAAATGCCAATATATAAGTTGACTTTGCATGATACGTATTTTAATTGGAGCTGTATTAACTTTGGAATTTCATATTCTAGCTACTTAGGTACGCATGAAAGTCAAATGGATATTTATGTTGGTGATGGTGCTATTCCGCTAGATATAGCTAAAATAGATCGAAATGCTAATAAAAATGGATCAGTTAGGATAAGGCCATTTAAGGGTAAAAAATTACAATTCTGGTTTAGTGAAAATTGTAAACCGATGGAAGTAGTTAATATTTTAATTGAAGCTCCAAACAAAATAAGAATTAAAAAAGTAGGTTAATATAATTCAATTGTATTAAGATATATCTTAATTAATCTTAAGGTGTATCTTTGCAATGTCAAATTCAGACCTTTTGGACGTAAGCGATAGTCCAGTTAAAACCCGAAAACGCCTGTTTGAAGCAGGGCACATGAAACTATTGGTGCTGCATCTGATCTCCCAAGCGCCTAAGTTCAGCTATGACATTATCAAAGATGTCGGCGCAATCGTAGGCGGTGGCTACAGCCCAAGCACAGGAACAATTTACCCAACGCTGAATTACCTAGAAGAACAGCAATACATACACGCAGAACTTAATGCCGAAGACCGTAAACAATACAGCGTTACGCAGTCAGGCTTAGTACATCTAGATGCAGAAAAAGCCACTGTAGAGAAAATCCTCTGCCGTTTTGATACCCGCAAGCAAATTCATAACAATGAACAATACGTTGATATCAAACGTGCGATGGAAAACCTAAAAGCATCACTACGCATCAAAATTCAGCATTGTGAACTGACACCCGAACAGGTGTATGCCATTGCAGAAAAAATCGATCAGGCGGCAGTCGAAATCAGCCGTATGGAGGTGACGCAATGAAACAGCATCAATATGAAATTACGCTCAAGCACATTGCCGATGCACAGGGCAATCCATCGACCTATACCGAAGCTTTAAAGTTTAATGCCTACAACCATGATGACCTGTTTAAGGTGCTGGAGCATTTGACCAAAGCGCAATTATTAGATGATGAAAAGACCAAAGCCTTTGCCGTGGGTCTGAAACTATTTGGTGAAACTTTGTTGGAAAATAAAGACCATCCTTTATTTAAAGATTTCATGCCGTATTTTGGTCAGTTTATGAATACACTAAAACAAACCGTAAAAGCCCAGAACGCAGCCCAAGACGAATAATAGGTATTTACAGATGAATCAACTCCCAAAATTTCATCCCAAACACATGACTTGGCTGATGCCCTTAATCTTGTCCGGCATTATGAGCGGTTCAATTTCTTGCTTTAACATGCTGATGAATAAAGGCTTGGTTGAAGGTTTTCTTGGTATTTGGCTTCGCGCATGGAGCATGTCGTGGATGATGGCCTTTCCGCTCATTTTGATCGTGTTGCCATTGGTGCGTAATACGCTAATGAAGTTTGTACGCCTGCCGAATGAGCCTGCATCCAAATAAAAGGAAAATTTTCTTAGTCATCGTCTGAGTGTGACTGCATCGCATCTTGAATGATGGTTGTTAATTCAGTCAGTGATTTGACACCTGCAATACGTTGAATCACTTGCCCGCGATAAAACAGCAAGGTTGAAGGCAGTCCATAAACGTTATAGCGCAAAGTCAGTATCGGTGAGGAATCAATATTTACCTTGCCAAATTTGAGCCGTGCATGCTGCGTAGATATTTGCTTTGCACACTGCTCAAATACAGGGAAGTTCTGCACACAGGGCGCGCACCAATCTGCATAGAAGCGAATCACGGCAAAACCATCGAACCATTCATAGTCGCTAGCGTTATCTTCATTGTATTCAACGATCTGAGACATGCTTGGCCTATTATTCATTTATGAAATACAGTACAGATTATACATAAGTCCATGTTTATTCATTCTGCGGCATTTCTATGTTCAAATAGTGCAGAGATAGATGAATAGTCAATAATTGAAAAGGAAAAACAATGTCACAGCAAAGCATGCAGCAGGTCATTATTACTGAGCCAGGCGGTGTAGATAAACTGGCCTATGAAAGCGTTGCCATCCCAGATGCGAAAGCGGATGAAGTGTTGGTTAAAGTGCATGCCTTTGGTATTAACCGTCCAGACATTTTACAGCGCCAAGGCTTGTACCCAATGCCGAAAGGGGTAACACCAGTACCGGGTCTGGAAGTGGCGGGTGAAGTGGTTGCTGTCGGTGCAGAGGTTACTTTATTCCAAGTAGGTGATAAAGTCTGCGGTCTGACCAATGGTGGCGGTTATGCAGAATATTGCGTGGTGCCTGAAAGCCAAACCATTCGTATTCCTGAAGGTGTAAGCTTTATTCAAGCAGCAGCGATTCCTGAAACGTTCTTTACCGTATGGGCGAATGTATTCCAAATGGGTAAAGCCAAAGCAGGTGAAACGGTGCTGATACATGGTGGAACCAGTGGTATTGGAACCACGGCAATCATGCTGTGTAATGCCTTAGGCATGAAAACCTTTGCAACAGTCGGTTCAGATGAAAAAGTGGTAGCGATCTCTGATATCACGCATGCGATTAACTACAAGACTCAAGACTTTGAGCAAGTGATTAATGAAGCGACCAATGAGCAAGGTGTAGATGTTATTTTAGATATCGTTGGCGCACCGTATTTAGCACAGAACTTAAATCTATTACGTCGTGATGGTCGTTTGGTCTATATAGCCTTCTTAGGTGGTGCAAAAGCCAAAGAAGTAAAACTGGGTCAAATCATGATGAAGCGTTTGACCATTACAGGCTCAACCATGCGTGCGCGTAATACTGCAGAAAAAGCAGAGATTGCCAAAGGCATTCAGGAAAATGTTGTTCCGTTATGGTCTAAAGGTGAATGCCTGCCAATGATTTACAAAACATTTAAGTTTGACCAAATTCAAGAAGCACATGCAGCCATGGATACAGGCGACCATGTGGGTAAGATTGTGGTTGAAGTGATCTAAAGTTTTCTTTTTAAAACACGCTGTATTTGTAGGGTGTTTTAAAATAATTAAGGAGGGCAATGTCCCTCTTTTTTATTGTCTTACTAAACTTTAGGCATAAAAAAACCAGCTTATCGCTGGGTTCTTTATTACACCATCTTCAGTAGTAGAAGAATGGTGCCCGAGGCCAGACTCGAACTGGCACGCTTTGTGGGCGGGGGATTTTAAATCCCCTGTGTCTACCGATTTCACCACTCGGGCTTAACAAGATTGGAGGCGGAGGTCGGAATCGAACCGGCGTACACGGAGTTGCAGTCCGCTGCATGACCACTCTGCCACCCCGCCATGTCTTGTTGATGCGTATATTAGCAAGCTCTGAAAAAAAAACAATAGCAGATTCATCTGTATGAGCATAAAAGCAGCATACAAGGTAAAAAATTTAAAATAATCATGTATTATGTGCAAAATTGATTCATATCATCACTTGGAGAAGTGCCGTGGCATTAGTTTTAGATGGTCGTGCATTGGCGAAGAAAATTGAAGCTGACTTGTTGACTCGCGTAGAAGCGCTAAAAGAGAAAACTGGTCGTACCCCAATTCTTGCGACTATTTTGGTAGGTGACGATGGTGCATCTGCAACTTATGTACGTATGAAAGGGAATGCTTGCCGCCGTGTTGGTATGGATTCATTAAAAGTTGAGCTTCCTAAAGAAACTACAACTGAGCAATTGCTTGCTGAAATTGAAAAATTGAATGCAAACCCAGATGTTCACGGTATTTTGTTACAACACCCCGTACCTGATCAAATTGATGAGCGTGCATGTTTCGATGCGATCTCTCTTGAAAAAGACGTAGATGGCGTAACTTGCTTAGGTTTTGGTCGTATGGCAATGGGTGAAGCTGCGTATGGTTCTGCGACTCCTGCAGGTATCATGACCATTTTAAAAGAAAACAACATTGAAATCGCAGGTAAACATGCGGTTGTTGTGGGACGTTCTGCAATTTTGGGTAAACCAATGTCTGCAATGTTACTTGAAGCAAATGCGACAGTGACTACTTGCCACTCACGTACTCAAAACTTGGCTGACTTTGTTAAACAAGCTGACATTATTGTGGGTGCGGTAGGTAAAGCTGAATTGATTCAAAAAGATTGGATCAAACAAGGCGCTGTAGTTGTTGATGCTGGTTTCCATCCACGTGATGGCGGTGGTGTGGGTGATATTCAATTGGTAGGTATTGAAGAAATTGCTTCTGCGTATACACCTGTTCCGGGTGGTGTAGGCCCAATGACCATTACAACGTTGATTCGTCAAACTGTTGAAGCTGCTGAAAAAGCGTTGGGTTAATCTTTTAATAAAAAGATCTTAAAGTCACAACGGAGTCTTACCGTTGTGACTTATAAATGTAAGAAGCTCGTATGTTACTTTTGTTTCGGCAAAAGTAACCAAAACCATTTGTCATCTGCTGAACTCGACATAATCAGCTTTTTGATTAATGGTGTCGCAGAAACAGTGTTCATTCGATTAAGGTCTGTCTCGCACAGCAGCAGATGACGATGTCGCGTATCTGATACGTTTATAAATTCAAATAAAATCATCTCCAAGGCTTAATATGAGCTGTACTTTCCAATTTCCCAAAGCCCCTGAACATTTACTGAAAGCACTGCATGAAGTCATTCCGCATTGTGAATTGCATGCTCAACAGTTGCCTGAAACACCTATTTCTCTATGGTTGATTCCACCGGTATTTCCAACCGATAAATTGGATGATGAAGTCATTCGTCGTATATGGAATGATACGCCGTATTGGATTTTCTGCTGGGCTTCAGGGCTTGCTATGGCGCAGTGGCTATTGGCTGAGCCGCATCATGTCAAAGATAAAGTGGTGTTGGACTTTGGTGCAGGTTCAGGCGTGGTGGCGATTGCAGCAAAAATGGCAGGGGCGAAACGCGTGATCTGCTGTGACATCGACCAAGTGAGCCTAGATGCCTGCCGTGCCAATGCAGAGTTGAATAATGTCGAACTTGAATATTTGGATGATCTGTATAAAGCCGAACAAGTCGATATTTTATTGGCTGCCGATGTGCTATATGACCAATGCAACCGTTTCTTTTTGGATGAATTTTTAAAGTTTGCTCCAGAAGTGTGGGTGGCAGACAGTCGTGTGAAAAACTTTAGTCATCCTAAATATGAAAAACTCGATGAACGAAGCGCGACGACATGGCCTGATTTGGATGAATCACCTGAGTTTCGAAATGTGAGTTTTTATAAAACCCTATAAATATTGAACCCATAAAAAAAGACGCTCAAAGCGTCTTTTTTTTGTCTTTTGAACAGCAAATTTGATTAAGAACAAGTATAACGAACCACACGTAAGGTGGCAGGGCGAGCATCGAGTGCATTGCGTGCGCCTAAGTTTTCAGAGTTACGAAGGTCTGGGGTATTTGACAGACCGAAGTTCGCACGTGTATTACCAATTTGACGGCCGTACTGGGTATTTTCCAAAGCAGGATTTGCAATTTCGTTCACGCTTAAGATTTGTAATTTATAGGTCTTTTGCGTATTTAATACTTTTTGGCAAGCACGTTGTAATTTATTGGCATCCAGTTGTTGGTTTTGGCGACCCGCTAAAGTATATGCAAGTGTTGCGCTATCTGCAGATTTGGACTCTATTTGAAAGCCCGTTTGACCATTAAAAGCACGTGGAGTGCTTTGGCAAGCAGCCATCGACATTGCGACAATACCCAAACTTAAAACTTTGTAAATATTTTTCATCATTCATTCGCCGTGTGTATTTGTATGATCAGTATGCCATAGTCCGTCTGTCGACTCGATGGCGAAAACCAAGAAAGCAAAAGAAGTTTGATTAAATCTTTGATACTGCCGAAACGATGAATAGATGGAAATGGAGATAAAAAAAGCTCATCAAAATAGGCTTTGATGAGCTTAAGTGGAATAGCAGGGCTGAGCGAATTAATCGTCAGTGATCATGCTATGTTTTTTAGTATCTTTCATGAAGACATAGGTAATTAAAGATAAACCAATCATGAATGTAATGTAGTAGAAGAAGTAGTTTTCATGGCCTGCATTTTTGAAGCTCAAAGCTACAAGTTCTGCGGTACCACCAAAGAGTGTGTTCGCGATGGCATAAGGCAATGCAACACCTAGGGCACGGATGTGTGCAGGGAACAACTCAGCTTTTACTACAGCATTAATCGCAGTATAACCAGTGACAATCACCATACCACTCATGCAAAGCATAAATGCTGTGGTTGGGCTAGTCGTAGAACCGATACCGTTGAAAATTGGAATGGTAAACAGCACACCAAGCACACCAAAGGCGATCATAATTGGCTTACGACCAATTTTGTCTGAAAGCGCACCGATAGCAGGTTGTAAAAGCATGAAGATGAAAATTGCAGCAGTGGTAATTTCAGTAGCTGTGGTTTTTTCAAAGCCAGATGTGTTGACCAAATACTTTTGTAAATAAGTGGTAAAGGTGTTGAACGCTAAAGTACCACCGGCAGTCAACATGATCACAGTGAAGGCTTGTTTAGGGTATTTGGTAAATAACGCTAAAGCACCTGATTTTGGACCACCATTTTTAGCTTGTTCTTGAGCTTCTTTAGAGGATTGAGTTTCAACTAAACCGCGACGAATCCAGAACACCACTATAGCGAGCAACGCACCGATGAAGAACGGAACACGCCAGCCCCATTCAGTTAAAGCTTGTTCTGAGAAATTGCGTTGCAAGATAATTAAAACGCAAAGTGCCAATAGCTGACCTGAAATCAGTGTGACATATTGGAAACTTGAGAAGAAACCACGATGGTTTTTACCTGCCATTTCAGTCAAATAGGTCGCACTAGAACCATATTCACCACCAACACTTAAGCCTTGGAGTAAACGCGCTAAAAGTAGAATAGCGGGTGCGAGCATGCCTACAGAATCATAGGTTGGTGCACATGCGATCATCAGTGAGCCGACACACATCAACGATACAGACAGTGTTAAACCTGCTTTACGACCTTTACGGTCAGCATAAATACCCATGACCCATGCGCCGATTGGACGCATTAAGAAACCGAGTGCAAAGACTGCAGCCGCTTGTAAGAGTTTTACAGTATTGTCACCATCAGGGAAAAATTGCGGTGCAAAGTAAAGGGTAAAGGCAGCGTAGACATACCAGTCGTACCATTCAACGAGGTTGCCGGCAGATCCGCCGAGGATAGATTTGACACGAGTTTTTCTATCCAATTGTTCAGGAACAACTGGCTCAGATGAGTTTGACACATCATTCTCCAAGGAATGAATGCAAAACATATCCATTTAAACTCTTTGGGAAAAGTTTAAATCAATATATTTTGTCGAAATGGGAGATGGAACTATATTTATTTAATTTATACTCCTGTTGTCGCAGAAAATCATGCGACTTTAGTCTATAAAATGCGATATTTTTGACCAGATACATTTTTCACGACTAAATGAAAAAAACAAAGCCTCATAGACTGAGGCTTTGATGGGGAAAACATGCTGTTTTTGATCAGATTGATTAATAACTCATCTTCAAATAACCCTGATCAATGCTCCTGAATTTTGGAATGGTGTTTGGAGTCTTTCATAAAGACGTAGACCAATAACGAAATAAAAATCATGATGGTCACATAGATAAAGAACCATGACTCGTGACCAGCTTCTTTAAAACTCAGCGCGAAGAATTCTGCCGTACCACCAAAGATGGTATTTGCAAGAGCATAAGGCAGTGCAACACCCAATGCGCGAATATGCGCAGGGAACATTTCTGCTTTTACAACCGCATTGATCGAGGTGTATCCCGTGACAATCACTAGACCTGCGAGACAGAGCCAAAATGCAGTCCAATAATCTTGAGTTTGTCCTAAGGCGCTGAATAGAACATAGGTGAACAGCACCCCTAAGATCCCAAAAGCGATCATTAAAGGCTTACGACCAATTTAATCGGATAGACCACCTGCTAGTGGTTGTAGGCATATAAAAATAAACAGCGCTAAGGTGGTGATTTGCGTGGCCTCAGGTTTACTAAAGCCAGAGGTATTGACCAGATATTTTTGCAAATAGGTGGTGTAGGTATAAAAAGCCAATGTACCCCCAGCTGTTAAAAATAACACCGTGAATGCTTCTTTCGGATAATGCTTAAATAGAGAAAATAAGCCTGATTCAGGCTGGTCCTTTTGCTCTTGTGCATTTTTGAAGGACTGGGTTTCTAGCAGGCCACGTCGAATACGGAAAACCACTACCGCTAAGCACGCACCAATAAAGAACGGAATACGCCAGCCCCAATCATGCAATTGTTCTTCTGTCAGCAACCATTGCAAAATAAGTAGTACGCACAGTGCAGTCAACTGACCTGCAATCAGTGTCACATATTGAAAGCTTGAAAAAAACCACGACGGTCGCGGTCAGCCATTTCACTGAGGTAGGTAGCACTGGCGCCATATTCACCGCCGACACTTAAGCCTTGAATCAGTCGAGCTACCACAAGAATAATCGGCGCTAAAATACCAATTTGGTCATGCGTTGGAGAAATGGCAATCATCAATGAGCCGATACACATGAGTGTGACGGAGAGGGTTAAACCTGACTTTCGACCTTTTTTGTCTGAATAGATCCCCATAATCCATGCACCAATGGGTCGCATGAGGAAACCGACTGCAAAGATGGCCGCAGCTTGGAGAAGCTGTGCAGTCTGGCTACCTTGAGGGAAAAAAGCATGGGCGAAATAGAGGGTGAATGCTGCATAGACATACCAATCGTACCATTCAACAAGATTACCGGCTGAACCACTGAGAATGGATTTTACTCGGGTCTTTGTATCTAAATTTGATTGAGTAACAATTTTTTCCGTCATTTGAAAATCCATCTTTTTTTATTGTGTGAAAATATCTTATGCGTATCGAAAAGCATGAAATGTAAACTAAAAAAGAGGTTTTGTTTAAAAAGTGTACAAATCAACAACTTGTCATGAATTTTGCTTTGAATAATGGCTTGGGCCTTAAAATGATTGATTTCATACTTGAGCCAGCAGGCTTTTAAACGTACATTTAAAATATAACTTCTCATTTAATAAAGGATACAAAAACTCAGTGTAAGGATATCGTGACCAAAATAGGTGTCTTGATCAAAAAATGATGATCAATGAGAAAAATAATAAAGCAAAGAAAACGAAGCATTGTTGAATAAAAAGATATAGTGGGAGGGAGCGATGAATACACAACAACAATCAATATATGACATGGTGGTCATTGGTGGTGGAATCAATGGTGTTGGTATTGCTTGTGATGCAGCGGGGCGTGGTTTAAGTGTTTTGCTTTGCGAAAAAGACGATCTCGCGAGCCATACTTCATCTGCAAGTAGCAAGTTAATTCATGGTGGTCTTCGCTATTTAGAGCATAAAGAATTTCGTTTAGTACGTGAAGCGCTTGCAGAACGCGAAGTTCTGCTTAAAAAAGCCCCTCATATTATTCGGCCTATGCGTTTTATCATGCCACATGAACCGCACTTACGTCCGGCTTGGCTAATTCGGACTGGATTATTCTTTTATGATTATTTGGGTAAGCGAGAACAGCTTGCTGGCTCCAATGGTATTGAATTTGATGTGAAAGTTAGTCCTTTAGCACTCAGATTTACTCGAGGGTTTGAATATTCCGACTGCGTTGTGGATGATGCACGCTTGGTTGTACTCAATGCAATACAAGCACGAGAACATGGTGCACAGATTCTGACTCGAACAGAATGTTTAAATGCATATAGTAAAGGTGGCATTTGGCAGGTGTGTTTGAAAAATGCCAAGGGTTTGCAAAATGTGCAGGCTAAAGTATTGGTGAATGCGGCAGGTCCTTGGGTTGCTGACTTTATAAAACAGGGTTTAAAGCAAGAGTCACCTTATAGTATACGGCTGATACAGGGTAGCCATATCATTGTTCCAAAGCTCTTTGACGGCGATAAAGCTTTTATTATGCAAAATGATGATCATCGCATTGTCTTTGCGATCCCATATTTAGAACAATTTACCTTGATCGGCACGACAGATCGTGAATATCATGCAGACCCAAATCGAGTAAAGATAAGCCAGGAAGAAATCGATTACTTGCTTGATGTGTCAAATGATCACTTTAAAACTCAATTGACGCAAACGGACATCATTTCAACCTATTCAGGTGTGCGTCCGCTGTGTGATGATGAATCAGATAATCCAGCAGCAGTCACGCGAGATTATACTTTGGCACTGACAGATGTAGAAGGTGCAGCATTGCTATCAATTTTTGGTGGCAAGCTCACCACCTATCGAAAACTCGCAGAAGCGGCGCTAGATCAGCTTAAAACTGTTTTTCATCATCGATCCAAGCCTTGGACTGCTGATACAGCATTACCTGGTGCGGAAAATTTAGAATCAATCGAGCAGTTGATAGTTGAAGTCCAACAAAATGTTAAAGGTGTTTCAAGCAGTCTAGCAAGTCGTTGGGCGCATGCTTATGGTACACGTGTCTGGATATTGCTAAATCATTTAACTTCGATTGATGAGCTTGGGCAAAACTTCGGGCATGGCTTGTATGCTCAAGAAGTAGATTATTTGGTTGAACAGGAGTGGGTGAGAAGTTCTGAAGATATTTTGCAAAGACGCACAAAGTTATATTTGCAATTCAGCGCGGCTGAAGTTGATGTTTTGGATGAATACTTAATGGCAATACGAATAAAACAAAAAGCTCAAGATGTGGCTTAGTGGATATAAAAAAGACCGCGCAAGGCGGTCTTTTAAATCTTTCTTAATCCCTCTTTTAAAGGAGGGAAATTAAAGGCGGATTAAGCAGATTTTTTTACAGCTTCTAAAAGTTCGTCTTGACGTACTTTAAGTGCTTTTGGTAAGCGATCACCAAGTTTGTTGAACAATTCAGTGTGGCTTTCAAGTTCTTTGATCCATTGATCTTTATCTTGAGAAGTTACAAGCTCGAATTGCTCTTTAGTGAAGTCTGAACCAGTCCAGTTCAATTGTTCGTATGTTGGAACAAGGCCGATAGGTGTTTCAACAGCGTCTGCACGACCTTCACAACGGTCAATGATCCACTCAAGAACACGCATGTTTTGACCGAAACCAGGCCATACAAAGTTACCTTCAGCATCACGACGGAACCAGTTCACGTTGTAGATACCAGGAAGTTTATTGCCAGCAGCTTTAGCTTTAGCAGCAACTTCTTCACCAAGTTCTAACCAGTGAGAGAAGTAGTCAGCCATGTTGTAACCCGCAAATGGAAGCATTGCGAATGGGTCACGACGAACGATACCTTGTTGACCAACAGCAGCAGCAGTTGTTTCAGAGCCCATAGTTGCAGCTTTGTAAACACCGTCAACCCAGTCAAATGCTTCTGAAATTAGAGGCACTGTGTCTGCACGACGACCACCGAAGATGAACGCAGAAATTGGAACACCTGCTGGATTTTCCCAGTCGGCATCAATAGAAGGACATTGACCAGCTGAAACAGTGAAACGAGCATTTGGATGAGCTGCTTTTTCTTCGCCGGTGTGTGGTTGACCTTTCCAGTTAGTCAAGTTAGCAGGCGCTTCTTTAGTCAGACCTTCCCACCATACTTCACCTTCGTCAGTTACAGCAACGTTGGTATAGATTACGTCTTTATGAAGAGTCGCCATACAGTTCGGGTTAGTCTTGGTATTTGTACCAGGTGCTACACCGAAGAAACCAGCTTCAGGGTTGATTGCATATAAACGACCATCTTCACCTGGTTTGATCCAAGCAATATCGTCACCTACAGTTTCAATTTTCCAACCTTCGTAACCCGCTGGTGGAATCAACATCGCGAAGTTTGTTTTACCACACGCAGAAGGGAATGCAGCTGCGATGTAGTGTTTTTCGCCTTGTGGGTTTGTCACGCCAAGGATGAGCATGTGTTCAGCTAACCAACCTTGTTGACGACCCATAGAAGATGCAATACGTAAAGCTAGGCATTTTTTACCCAACAATGCGTTACCGCCGTAACCAGAACCGTAAGACCAGATTTCACGAGTTTCTGGGTAATGAACGATGTATTTTTCAGGGTTGCAAGGCCAAGCAACGTCTTTTTGACCTTCTTCAAGCGGAGCACCAACAGTGTGTACGCAAGGAATGAAGTCACCGTCAGTACCAAGTACGTCATAAACAGCTTTACCCATACGAGCCATTTTAGACATGCTTACAGCAACGTAAGGAGAATCAGTAAGTTCGATACCGATGTGAGCAATATGAGAACCTAAAGGACCCATAGAGAAAGGAACTACGTACAAAGTACGGCCTTTCATTGAACCGTCAAATAAACCATTCAGACGAGCACGCATTTCAGCTGGAGCTTCCCAGTTGTTTGTTGCGCCTGCATCTTCTTGTTTTTCAGAACAGATGTAAGTACGACCTTCAACACGAGCAACGTCAGAAGGATCAGAATTAGCAAGGTAAGAACCAGGATGTTTTTCTTGGTTAAGTTCTTGCATAGTGCCGTTAGCGATCATCAAGTCGATATAACGTTGATATTCTTCTGCGCTACCGTCACACCATTCGATTTTTGCTGGTTTGGTTAATTTGGCAATTTCTTCCACCCAAGCAATGAGCTTAGGGTGACGAACGAATTCTGGTGCGTTCACTTGGGTCATGGTGAGGCCTATCTCAAAAATGTACTAACCGTACAAAGTATAATCTGCATTATGGGATACATCATGCAGATAAAAGATGAAAAAAAGTGGCTGTATTAAAGCATAAAATCATAAAAAAAATAAGACTAAAGAAGTGGTAGATTTTTTTTGGTAGTTAATGCTATTTAAGTTAAATATAAATAAAATACAATAACTTACTATATTTTATGGCGAATTTTAACTTTATTTATTAATGTGATGGACAATATTTTATATAGTTATTTTTAATAAAAACAAAAAGTTGCATGTATTTGATATTTGAGAATTATTATTGATTAAATAAATGGTGGTAATTCGATTTTTACATAAAGGCGCTATTATTTGCTGTTAAATTCGACAAAATACAAAACTAAGCGGCCAAGATGTATAAAAAGTGATTAAACAAGCCAAGCCTTTATCTATTATTTATAATAAAAAATCAGGATTTCATGCTGCAAACAAAGATGAAGTCTATGAGGAACTTGTGCGGATATTATCCGATCATGATTTCGAAATACAGTCATTTGAGCTTGGGCAAGAAGCCAGTTTTGATACTTTAATGAGCAAGGTGTTTGCACGCCACCAAGACCCCGATAATTTGGGCGTTGTCGTTGCGGCAGGCGGGGACGGAACCTTAAATGCAGTTGCTCACCGTTTGATGCATACCGATATTCCAATGGGGATTTTACCTTTGGGCACATTTAATTATGTGGCGCGCGTACTCAATATTCCTCTCGATTTAATTCAAGCGGCACAGGTGATTGCGACAGGCAATAATCGACAGGTGCATGTGGCGCAAATCAACGAACATATCTATTTAAACAATGCCAGTTTGGGCTTGTATCCTTTATTTATACAAAAAAGAGAGTTTTATAATCAAAAGTTTGGTCGTTTCCCATTACATGCTTATACCTCGGGTTTGGATGTACTGATTCGAGATCGTAAAGAGCTGAAATTGGAAATTGAAGTCGATCATCATATTTATCCAGTCAAAACGCCTTTGATCTTTTTTGGCAATAACCAATTGCAATTGGCCGATTTAAATTTGCAAATTGCTAAGGATGCAGAGGCAGGTAAAGTTGCAGGTGTGGTGGTTGCAAAAAGTGATAAGAAAACTTTATTTAAAATTTTATGGCAGTTGATCCGTGGCAATATCGACAATGCACCAGATGTGTATAGTTTTGCTGCTGATGAAGTCACGATACATACCCAACGAAAGAAAATGACCGTTGCTGTGGATGGTGAGATTGTAGAAATGAAACCACCGCTTAAAATTCGAGTGCAAAAACAAGCCTTAAAGATACGGGTGCCACATGATACTGCATCTGTCTGATCTGCATTTTGGCACTGAAAAGCCAGAGTGTATGCGCGCTATTCAGCAATTTTGTCGTGAACAGCGTATCGAGGCCGTGGTTGCCAGTGGAGACTTGACCCAACGTGCGCGCTATCGTCAGTTTTATGCATGTAAGCAATTTTTAGAAAGCTTAAAGCTGCCATATATCGTTGTGCCGGGGAATCATGATATTCCACTGTATCATTTATGGAACCGTGTTTTTAGTCCTTTTGCACGTTATCAACTATTTTTTGGTGCCATGGAAAATGTACTGGAAACCGAGCATTTCTACTTAATTGGGATCAATAGTATTCGTCGTCGTTACCATACGCGAGGGCATGTGTCGCTCGAGCAAATACATTATGTCGACGAGTTACTTAAACATGCGCCGCCCAATAAAGTGAAATTAATCATAGCGCATCAACCTTTTTATACGCCGCCCAATGACCCGCATGGTGTGAAAGATTGTCCTGTTCAAGGGCGTTTGGCGCTCGAACAGTGGAGTCAACACGGTTTGAATGGTTTATTGCATGGACATTTACATGTTCCAGCCAGCTATGACCTCAATCAAATTTATGCTTTAGGCGTTGATCATCCCGTTTGGGATATTCATGCAGGCACAGCGACGTCATATCGCCTACATGAGAACCTTGCCAACAGTTTTAATGTCATTGATGAGCAGATGAATGTGCGACATTATTTTTATCATTCAAAGTTAAAAATATTTGAAGAAAATCTCAGCACTCATGTTTTGGATGAGCTTTAATCCTTTAAATTTAAATTTTGAAGAAAAAAAATACAAAAAGATGAAAAAATTTAGAATTTGCCCTTGAAGCGTTTTATTCCATCCCCACAAAAGTGTCATCTAAATTATTTTTTGTCGATGGCTTATGGAAATCAAAATGTCATCGTCTTTTATCTAGTAAATAGACTTAGTCTGGAGTTAACTATGAGCAATATTCGTCCTTTGCATGACAACGTTGTGATTCGCCGTGTTGAAAAGGAAACTAAAACTGCTGGTGGTCTTATTTTAAGTACTTCAGCAGCTGAACAACCTGCTCAAGGCGAAGTAATCGCTGTAGGTAATGGCAAACTAACTGACAATGGCGTACGTGCATTAGACGTTAAAGTTGGTGACAACGTATTGTTTGGCACTTATGCCGGTACAAAAGTAAAAGTAGCAGGCGAAGAGCTTCTTATTATGAAAGAGTCTGACATCTTAGCGGTACTTGAAGCTTAAGTTTCGTACACGCATTTAGACCCTTTTATTCATCATAAATTGTTAAAAAATTTAAAAAGATTCGGAGTTAGACATGTCAGCTAAAGACGTAAAATTTGGTGATTCAGCGCGTTCAAAAATGATCGCGGGTGTAAATGTACTTGCAGATGCTGTAAAAGTGACTTTAGGTCCTAAAGGCCGTAACGTTGTCATCGACCGTTCTTTCGGTGCGCCGCACATCACTAAAGATGGTGTTTCTGTTGCTAAAGAAATCACGTTAAAAGACAAGTTTGAAAACATGGGCGCTCAGCTAGTTCGTGAAGTGTCTTCAAAAACCAACGATATTGCGGGTGACGGTACAACAACTGCAACTGTTCTTGCACAAGCAATTCTTAATGAAGGGATTAAATCAGTAACTGCGGGTATGAACCCAATGGATCTTAAGCGCGGTATCGACATCGCGGTTAAAGCCGTAGTTGCTGAAATTAAAGCGACTGCAAAACCTGCATCTGACTCTAAAGCGATTGAACAAGTTGGTTCTATTTCTGCGAACTCTGACACCACTGTTGGTAAACTTATTGCTCAAGCAATGGAAAAAGTCGGTAAAGAAGGTGTAATTACTGTTGAAGAAGGTTCAGGCTTTGAAGATTCTCTAGATGTTGTAGAGGGTATGCAGTTTGACCGTGGTTACATCAGCCCTTACTTTGCAAACAAACAAGATACACTAACAGCTGAACTTGAAAACCCATACATTCTTCTTGTTGATAAAAAAATCAGCAACATCCGCGAATTAATTGCTGTACTTGAAGCTGTTGCTAAAACAGGTAAACCGCTTCTTATCATTGCTGAAGATGTTGAAGGTGAAGCACTTGCAACTCTTGTTGTAAACAACATGCGTGGCATTATCAAAGTTTGTGCTGTTAAAGCACCTGGTTTTGGTGATCGTCGTAAAGCGATGCTTCAAGATATCGCGATTTTAACTGGCGCAACTGTGATTTCTGAAGAAGTAGGCATGTCACTTGAACAAGCGTCTCTTCAAGATTTAGGTACAGCTCATAAAGTGACTGTTTCTAAAGAAAACACCGTGATTGTTGATGGTGCTGGTAATGCTGCCCAAATCGCTGAGCGTGTAACTCAAATCCGTGCGCAAATTGAAGAATCTACTTCAGAATACGACAAAGAAAAACTTCAAGAACGCGTTGCTAAATTGGCAGGCGGTGTTGCTGTAATCAAAATCGGCGCTGCAACTGAAGTTGAAATGAAAGAGAAGAAAGATCGCGTTGACGATGCACTTCATGCAACTCGTGCTGCAGTTGAAGAAGGTGTTGTAGCAGGTGGTGGTGTTGCACTTGTACGTGCTGCAAAAGCACTTGAAGGTGTGTCTGGTGCTAACGATGACCAAAATGTTGGTATCAACATTTTACGTCGTGCGATTGAAGCGCCGCTTCGTCAAATCGTTGCAAACTCTGGTGATGAGCCATCAGTTGTAATCAATGCTGTGAAAAACGGTGAAGGTAACTTTGGTTATAACGCTGCAACTTCAGAGTATGGCGATATGCTTGAAATGGGTATTCTTGACCCAGCGAAAGTAACACGTTCTGCGCTTGAGCATGCTGCATCTGTTGCGGGCTTAATGCTTACAACTGAATGTATGATTACTGAAATCCCAGAAGACAAACCTGCTATGCCTGATATGGGCGGTATGGGTGGCATGGGCGGTATGATGTAAGCTAATTACTACTAAATAAAAAACCCTGCATTTTGCAGGGTTTTTTTTGTGATGTATGTTGTAATTTTGTGTTAATCTGAATAATATGGGGTAAATTAATATAAAACATGTGATCATTTTTATTCTTTATATTGAGAATAAGAAATTGTTATTGATTTGTATGATTTATATATTGGAATATTTAAAATTTTAATTTATGATTTTATCAACATGTTCTTTATAAGAATAGCAATGATAAATCAAGACGGTAAGCGAATAAAATGTATGAATAAACATTCAAAAGTATTCGATCCCAATTGTGAAAAAATTCTCGTGAGTAAAAAAGAGTTACAGATGCTTTATAAGACAATACGTGACTATGAAGAGAGAATTAATTTTTACGAACTTGAAAATAAAAAATATTTAAAATTGTTGAATAAGGATAGTTCTATCTCTGAATGAATTGGTCAATTAAATCTTTGATGATTTGTTTTTGACTCGCATTCAATGTCCGAAATTTTAAAAAATAATCAAGTTCTGATTGATCATTTGACTCAAGATTGGATGATCCTAATGTGTTGTCGCCAAAGCGTAACCACTGGCTAGTGACATTGAGCCAAATAGAAAGAATAGCCAGTTTATCTTGATTTGGAATCGCTTTACCTAATAACCAATTATTTGCCGATTGCACTGAAACAGGAGTGCCATCATATCTATGATTAAACTCTTTTGATAAATAAGTTGGGCTAATAGGGTGATTTGAATCTATTAGTGCCTGTTTCAAGCGTTCACTAAAAGCTAACTTTTCTTGTAGATTACTCATATTTCATTGATTCTGCTTACAATAATTAAGGACTCTCAAATGTAACAGAATGTCGATAAGAGTTCGGTAAATTTTAAATGTTGATTGTAGGAAATAGCCAAATAAATAACAATCATTTTTCGTCTAATTATTGATAAATAAGAGTAATTTTTTGTAAGGAGGATAAACGATACGTGTTTACGAGCAATCAAATATTGATTGATTAAAGAGTAAAAGTTAAAGGAAATATAATTCTTTAATATTAATTGTATTATATAAAAAATATCAAAAAAAACAATAAATTATAGTATTTTTTGTATAAAAAAAAGAATTGAAGTATTTTTTATTTAAAAATAAATCAAATTTTGATTGATATTAATGTTTCATTTTGTATATTATTGCCACAGAACCGCAGGGGCGGTTGGCTATGAATTGCGGATTCTCCAGACGATAAGTACGCATTCGTAAAAGTTTCGCTGGTAAACATCATCCTAGGGTCTACCAGTCTTTTTATAAAAATTGAAGGAATTTGTATGAAATTTCAGAAATCACTTCTAGCAGCAAGCTTAGCAGTAGCAGCAGTATCAACCGTAAATGCAGCAGTCGTTGTTCAAGAAGCAAAACCTGTTCAAGTAACTGAAAATCTTGTCGATAATAAGTTTGTCAACAGTGATAATTTTTTTGAAGATAGTACTGGTGCCAGAATTGCAAATTCAAACCTAGTATATGCTCCAGTACACAGTGAATTAGCTTCTACTTATAATACTAATACACAAGGTACTAATAAAATTACTTCTGACTATTTACCACTTCTAAGCGATATAACCAATCGTGCAAATGAATTGGTTGGTATTGATTTAGGTTCAAAGGCAGTTACTGGTGAAGCAGGTAGAACTGATTTTAAATACGACGTATTTAAATATACAAGTAAAGATGGCACTACTGTCTACCGTTTGCAACAAGTTGAATCACAACAATATGTACCTGGTACATTTACGTTAAATGCAAGCAATGTATTAGTTGCTAATAATCAAATTAGTGCTGAAGCAATTCAAGATAAATCAATTTGGTCGCTAGAGCGTGGTGGTCAGTTACAAGGTAGTGATTTCACAACTAATACTGGTTATGAAAATAAAGTAATCAATGGTGAGCACGTACTTTACGGTTACCAAGGTCAAACAGGTAAAATTGCTGGTCAAGCACAAGGTAACGTTGTAACACCGACTGCGAATAATCAACCAGTTGAAGCTGTATTCGATGGAGTTAACGGCGTTGTTTCAAATGATCTTCGTTATGTACAGTCGGGTATCATTGCAAATACTGGCGATTACAAAAATGGTATTAACGGTGCAGATCCTTACCTAGATCCAGCAAAAAACATCTATGGTGTAAGTGCTCGTGACAACAATAATGTTGTGATGATGACTGGTAATGGTATTGCTTTAGCTGATTTAAATAGTGGAATATTACAGACTGACGGAAGTGTGCTTGTAAATAGCCGTAGTGGTGAAACTTCAGTATCACAAAAAACACGTAGTTATAACTTTGATGGTAAAAAATTAGTAGAAGTATATAACGACGTACCAGGTACAGATTTTACTACACAATGGTATGAAGTCGGTGCTAATAATCAGTTAGTTGCATACGCAGGTGCAACTCCAGCAGTCGGTACGCACGATAAAACTGGTACAGCTAACTTCACAACTGGTCTAGTTAACAATGCATCTGTGCATAATACTGTAACAAATAAAAATGTTACTTATAAAGAATCAGTTGTTACGACTAAAGAAGATCGTATTGATGCAAGTGTTACATCTAGTACAGGTGCAGATACAGAAAAATTTGGTAAGCAAAACAGCAGCGAATTAGTTTCTGAAACTAAACAACAAGTTTCAACTGGTGTAATTGGTACTAATGATGACAAATCAAACAAGTACGGTACTGAAGTTAGCAAAACTGTAACTGCTGATGGTAAAACAACAGTTGAGAAAACTACAATTACTGCTGGTGGCATTACAACTACTGGCGTGATCAATGCTGCTGACTATCAAATTGGCGGTGTTAGTATTGTAGATGGTATTAAAACTTCAGTTGATACTGCTGTAGCAGGAGCAACAGAAGCTATCGATGCTAAAGTTGCTGAAGTAGACACTAAAATTGTTGAAGTTGACGCTCGTTTAACTCAATTCAATACTACTGCTGCTAATTTAAATTCACGTGTTGATCAATTAAATTCACGTGTTGATGACGTAGAAAAAACTGCTTACCGTGGTGTGGCAATTGCATTAGCTGCTCAACAACAAATTCCTAACATCGGTGCTGGTCAATTCGCAGTATTTGGTGGTGTAGGTCACTATGAAGGTGAGTCTGCTGGTGCTTTAGGTGTTGCAAGCGTATTTGCTGATGGCCGTACTTCTCTAAGTGCTGCTCTTGGTTTCGCTGGCGGTAGCGAAGTTGGTGGTCGTGTAGGTCTTTCTTATGTATTTGGCGGAAAATAATTAACCCGTTGATACATTTGGATTAAACAAAAAATCCCCGCTTTTGCGGGGATTTTTTATGACTAATATATGACTACAAATGTTAAATAAAAACGCTAATCAAGCTTTTTAGTGAGCTGGAAATTAAATTCAGGCATTTCCAATTTTTCACCTTTATCACCACGAAGCTCAATAAAGTTTTCGCCTACAAAATAAATTCGATTGTCGCCTTGGGCATCAAGTTGAATCATCCCAGGTTGATCTGGCAAAAACTTAAAACTGCCTTTCACTTTATTTTCAGTGTTTGCAGGCTTTCCTAAAAACTCTTGGCTGAGTTCATAGCTCTTATCAAGTTTAAGTTCAAGTTCGGTTTCAATTCCTTTGCAATCATGACAGGGCAGGATCCCTTTATATTCACCCGCCCAATCAAGTGCATTTTCGGTGTTATCACCTGTGGCAATCGGGCTTTCTGAGGCAGCGTCGGTATTGGCAATGACGTTATTATCTGGTGGTGTCGCAGTTTCAGATTCATTGCTGGTCTTTGAACATGCCGTTAGGGTTGCACTGACCATACAGAGAGCGAGGATTAGTTTTTTCATGAGATTTATACACCGTACGTACCCAATATAATGCTAAGCGTGGCTTTTATTGCTCAAGAAAAATAGCCTATTCCTGTTAATAATTGTGTGTTTGGTTAATACATCAAAGCAGACATTTGATTTTTAAAATTCGTAAATAGTGAAATATTGGTGATTTACCTAAAAGTGAACGCTAAAGGACATTTATATATTAATTGGTGGATTACTGAACAATATAGGCTTTTATAATTATTTTGCGTTGTTAAACTCTGTGGCATAGAAAAAACTGTCGGTGCAAATTGTGTTTGAAAAAACAGCGGAAAAAAGTCTGAACTTAATGGGGTGGCAAATTGATAACCATTGGGATTTAAATATCGACCAATGTGTCATGATTGCAGCGCCACATACCAGTAATTGGGATGCACTTTATGCACGTCTTGCCCTGAAAGCGTTAGGGGTAAATGTTCGTATCACGATTAAAGACAGTTATATGAAATTCCCGTTTGGGCCTTTTGTACGTGCAATGGGCGGAATTGGTATTAATCGTCGTCCAAAACAAGATGGTGAAGCACGTCAAAGTATGGTTGAGCTGATGGCTGACTTGTTCAAGCATCATCCAAAATTGGTCATGTTGGTGACGCCAGAAGGGACACGCGCCAAACAAGAGAAGTGGAAAACTGGTTTTTACCATGTTGCTATGCAAGCGGGTGTGCCGATTGCTTTAGCCTATATGGACTATACGCAGAAAAAGACTGGGGTGGGTAAAATTGTTTATCCTACAGGCGATTATGAAAAAGATATGGCTGAAATCATGGATTTTTACGCGCAAATACATGCCAAATTTCCTGAAAAATTCAGTGTCGATACACGCTATCACTAATCCAACAATCCAAAAAAAAGGACAGCATCGGCTGTCCTTTTTTATGTTTAGATTCTTCTATTTAGATTCTTCTGTTTAGATTTTTATATTGAAATTAATCATTAAAATCGGGATGGATACCGCCCAGATTTTGACATGCCGCCTTATAAATAATGTATTGCTGGTCAACCACATCGATGAGCGGGATACGAAATAATTTTTCGCCTTCTTTATAACTGTCGATATACGACACGACTTTTTGTTTACTTGATGCCAGTTTTTCTTCATGAAAACTTGTAATCGAGCTATGAGTCATATGTGAACTTTCAATATTATTGCATTGAAAATGGGAGAGTAGTTTTTCAGCTTTTTTAATTTCGCTGGACGTGCCAAACATACAGCCGCTAAGCAGAGTCACACCTGCAAGCAGGATGAACTTTTTCATGGTTTTATTTTAAGCAAAATTATGAGGTGCAATATTCTATTAATATTCGTCAGAAAAATTAATTACTTTTTTACCATTTGGCTAATTTTTATTTAAATGTGAACTGTGTCATTGTTACAAGATGTGAATATCTAACTGAGAAGGCGATTTTCTAGAATCATCTAGATAAATATCTTTTGGTTTTGAGTCATCAGCTTAAGATACTCATCGTCACCAAGAAGCAGCCTGAAGAAAATAATAGCCCTAACACGATATGTTTAAATTGGCGTTCTGAAATGCGATAAAAAAGTTTGGCACCAAAAATCACTGGAAAAGCCATAATCACCAAAAGCACGGCTAAATAGGTCAGATGTTCACGATGGATGATCCCTTGTAGCAGATAGCTAATGAGTGTGACGAGCTGAATGGCTAAATTGAAATGTCGCAAAATATAGCGTTGTTCTGCTTTGGGTGTATTTTTTAGCATGAGCCATGCAGAGGGTAATGCGCCACAAAAGCCACCGAGACCACCCAAGATCCCAGCAATATATCCAATACTAGAATCCGCCCATTTCCCTGATTTTTGGATGAATGAAAATTTCGGATTAAAAAATAAAATTGGGCACCAAAACATTAAAAAAGCGCCCAAAACCAATTTAAATGTATCTGGATTAATGCTGTCTAATAAATAGGTGCCGAGCGGTACACCTAAAATTCCTGCAATTAAATAGGGATAAATGATTTTTTTATTGATCGGAATGCTTTTACGTTCTGATGATAATGAGATGAAGTGGCTATAAACTGAAGCGCAGACCACCAAGGGTGCGGCTATTTGCGGGGGGAGTATCCAAACCCAAAATGACATTGCGATAAGGGCGAATGCAAACCCTGTTAATCCTTGTACGAATCCCGCAAAGATGGCACCAAGAATAAAAATCAGCCAAGTCATTAAATTACAGCTTTGAAATACGTGGCGCTATTGTAGTGAATTTTTCTATATAAATGTGGCTGACTGAGTAAATGTAGCAAAATTGGACATCAAATCATGAATAGAACATGAATATTTAAATACAGCAGATGTACACAGACTTCCAATTAAATTCATTTCGATAAGTGAAAATGCTCTTCATCAAAGAGGAGTGCTACACATGCTTAAACAAGTTGCTTTGCTATCTGTGGTTGCAGTTACATTTACAGGGTGTGTCGTGGCGCCATTTGATGATGGTCGATACCAATCGAATCGATATGGCTATGCAAATCAATATGGTTATTCAGGTCAATATGATGGTTCATACGGACAGCGCTATGACTCAAGTCAGCGTTATGACCGTTCATATAGTCGAGTGAATAGCCCGCAACATCGACCAAACTCACCACGATCGAATTCGAATAACCGTCCAGACGATACTCATAAACCGAATGTGCATAAACCAAATGCGCATAAACCGAATGTACAGAATCCTTCATCTCAGCATCCGTCAAATGTGCATCGTCCAAGCGCAAAGCCTCAGACGCCAGCTAAACCCAATACAAGCAAGCCCCAGCAGCAAAAACCACAGCAACAACGTCCTAAAGTAACGCCCGTGGATAAAGCTAAAACCCCGGGTGGATTTAACAGCCAGCGTCCACTTCGACCACAGGTTTAATGATTTTCAAGTAATAAAAAAGGACGCATTAACGTCCTTTTTTGTGTGCATTTACATTAAGCCTTTTTATATAAGCCTGCACGTACCGTACCTGCTTTGGTTTGTTTGATTTGCTGCCAACTGCTCGGGAGCTTTAACTGAGCAAGATCACGGTCAGCTTCGATATAAATTAAACCATTGTCTGCAATGCACGGATCGACCAATTCAGCAAGTTCTTGCCATAAATCAAGACTATAAGGGGGATCTAAGAAAATCAGATCAAATTGATCTTTCAAGTTAGGAATGGCTTGTTGTGCCGTCATGTTTTTGAGTTGCACACGTTGTTTGCTAACTCTTAAAAGTTCTAAATTGTCCATGAGAAACTTCGCTTGGGTGCGATCAGGTTCAATTAAAACGGCTTCTGCTGCACCACGTGAGAGTGCTTCAAACGATAATGCCCCTGAACCTGTACACAGGTCGAGGACTTTGGCATTTTGAACATCCCACATGAGCCAGTTAAATAATGTCTCGCGGACACGGTCAGGTGTAGGGCGTAAACCGTCAATACTGGCAAAAGGCAATTGACGGCGTTTCCATTCACCCCCAATGATTCTTAATTGATTTTTCATGAATTATTCCTCATCGGTTGCATGTGCGGCACTGGCAGCACGAGGTGTTGTATTTGCACTATTCGGTTGTTGAGTTGCACTATTATTCTGCTGTGCAGTTGGGCTCGCATTTGGATCGGCTGATAAAATATTCGAGCCACTTGGCAACTCACTTGGTTTTAGACCCGCAGTCATGAGACCACCGCTAATTTGATGGCTAGCAGGACGAATTGGATTCTTTTTACGTGTTAATAACCAGTAGTCAAACATCGGTTTCGCAATTTGAGCAGCAGAACCACCGTGACGACCATTTTCCCAAACGACGGCAATGGCAATTTCAGGTTTTTCCGCAGGGGCAAAACCAACAAATAAACCATGGTCAAGCTGACGCTCTGTCAATAAGGACTCGTTATAGCGTTTACCTTGAGCAATACTTTTAACCTGTGCAGTCCCTGTTTTACCTGCGATTTGATACATTGGGGTACGAATACCACGACCTGTCCCTGTTTGAACCACATCAATCATGGCATCACGCATTTTGATCCAATCATCTGGCTTACCATTAAATTGAATGCGACCATTCGGGGCGTTATGGACTTTATGAACCTTAGCGCCTTTACTTTCACGCAAAACGTGAGGTGTAACATGTGAGCCTTGATTGGCGGTAATAGCAGTCGCCATCGCCAGTTGTAATGGTGTTGCAGTAAATGCACCCTGACCAATACTGACGGAAATCGTTTCACCTTTAAGCCAGTTGGACTTCCGTGTGCGGAGCTTCCATTCAGGATTTGGATATAGCCCCGTACTTTCACTTGGTAAATCTACACCGGTTTTTTCACCGAAGCCAAACTGACGCATCCAAGTATTCATTTTTTCAATGCCCATACGATAGGACAAGACATAGAAATAGGTATCGCAGGAAATGACTTGAGCTTTGTGTAAATTAACTGAGCCATGACCAGTTTTTTTGTGGTCACGGAAACGATGGCTGTCACCCGGAAGCGTGAAATAGCCCGGATCGGAAATGGCTGTACTCCAATCCACTAGACCATAATGAATACCACCTAGACCAAACATTGGCTTAATCGTTGAACCCGGTGGATAAGCCCCTTGCACAGCACGGTTATATAATGGCTGATCGAGGCTATCACGCAGTTCAGAATAATCTTTGCTGCTAATCCCGGTAACAAATAAGTTAGGGTTAAAACTTGGACTAGAAACGAGAGCAAGAATTTCCCCAGTACGTGGGTCAATCGCAACAATCGCACCACGTCGATCTGCAAGCTGCTCTGAAGCGACCATTTGCAGTCCATAATCTAGGGATAAATATAAGTCATTACCACGAATCGGATCTTTACGACCTAAATGGCGTAACACATTACCAAAGGCATCGGCTTCAACCGACTCATTGCCCGGCATACCATGTAAAAGTTCTTCATATGATTTTTCAACGCCAATTTTACCGATCAGGTTTGAGCCAGCGTATAAATCTTTATCAATCGATTTTAGTTCTTTGTCATTAATACGACCCACGTAGCCAATCACATGGGCAAATAGTTCGCCATGTGGATAGTAGCGAGTCATTTGGGTCTCTATATTGACACCCGGAAATTGATATTTCACCTCACTAAAACGGGCGATATCATTTTCATTTAAATTCAGTTTAATCGAAACACGTTCAGTCTTTTTAGAGGTTTTAATTCGACTTTTAAAGCGTTCGATATCTTCAGATGTAAGCTCTAATAAGGGTGTTAGGCGCTCTACCGTATCATCGATATCTTCAACATCCGCACGGCTCATGGTTGCTGAGAAAACCGGATAATTATCGGCTAATAACACGCCATTACGGTCATAGATATAACCACGAGAAGGTGCAAGTGGTTGCAGTCGAATTCGGTTTTGATCTGCAGCAGTTGAAAAGGTCTCATAACTCTTGATTTGCAAATATGCATAACGTGCCACAAGCAACAGCATAAAGAAGGAGACAATCCCTATCGAAATCACCACGCGATTACGATAAATCCGCTTTTCTTGCTGGACATTTTTTAAAGGATAATGCTGCTTCATACGCGTTCGACTTAAAGACTGAGAGCTAAAATAACGGAAGAGGCATATTCTAGCGCAACTGACATTTTTTTGATAAATAAAAAAGACTCTGCTGTGATTGCAGTCTATCTTAAAGTGAAAGAGGACTCCACCCGACAGTCAGGGTGGAGGTGAATTTCACGGTTTTAACCTTGTTGGTTTTGAATGTATTTTTTAATAATGTCCAAAGGCGCACCACCACACGACCCTGCAAAATATGAGCGTGACCACAAAATAGGCTTTGCATAGCTACCACGTAAATCTAAAAATTCATTCCGCATTCTTCTACTTGTTACTGATTTTAGATTATTCACCAACTTACTCAGTTGAACTGTTGGTGGGTATTGGATAAGCATGTGAATATGATCAGCCTCACCATTACATTCCTTTAATTCCGCATCAAAATCTTTACATATTTCAGATACACACTCATTAAAATATTTGTGATGTGATTCACCTAAAATCTTTTTTCTGTACTTAGTGATAAATACTAAATGTACATGTAAATTAAAGGCTGAATGTCGGTTTTTGTATATTTCTGTCATTGTTAAATGGCTTATTCGGTGATAATATATCACATATT
>NZ_VOYN01000129.1:0-1134 GCF_013420275.1 Acinetobacter sp. YH01020 | reverse complement strand
TACCAGCGTACGGCCC
The DNA here is from genome assembly GCF_013420275.1 of Acinetobacter sp. YH01020. NCBI lineage: Bacteria > Pseudomonadati > Pseudomonadota > Gammaproteobacteria > Moraxellales > Moraxellaceae > Acinetobacter > Acinetobacter sp. YH01020. The sequence continues at coordinate 1,118 of NZ_VOYN01000129.1, read as the reverse complement.
ACAGAATGATGTCACGCTGAAAATGCCGGCCTTTGAATGGGTTCATGTGCAGCTCCATCAGCAAAAGGGGATGATAAGTTTATCACCACCGACTATTTGCAACAGTGCCGATAAAAATATATCATCATGAACAATAAAACTGTCTGCTTACATAAACAGTAATACAAGGGGTGTTATGAGCCATATTCAACGGGAAACGTCTTGCTCGAGGCCGCGATTAAATTCCAACCTGGATGCTGATTTATATGGGTATAGATGGGCTCGCGATAATGTCGGGCAATCAGGTGCGACAATCTATCGATTGTATGGGAAGCCCAATGCGCCAGAGTTGTTTCTGAAACATGGCAAAGGTAGCGTTGCCAATGATGTTACAGATGAGATGGTCAGACTAAACTGGCTGACGGCATTTATGCCTCTTCCGACCATCAAGCATTTTATCCGTACTCCTGATGATGCATGGTTACTCACCACTGCGATCCCCGGGAAAACAGCATTCCAGGTATTAGAAGAATATCCTGATTCAGGTGAAAATATTGTTGATGCGCTGGCAGTGTTCCTGCGCCGGTTGCATTCGATTCCTGTTTGTAATTGTCCTTTTAACAGCGATCGCGTATTTCGTCTCGCTCAGGCGCAATCACGAATGAATAACGGTTTGGTTGATGCTAGTGATTTTGATGACGAGCGTAATGGCTGGCCTGTTGAACAAGTCTGGAAAGAAATGCATAAGCTTTTGCCATTCTCACCGGATTCAGTCGTCACTCATGGTGATTTCTCACTTGATAACCTTATTTTTGACGAGGGGAAATTAATAGGTTGTATTGATGTTGGACGAGTCGGAATCGCAGACCGATACCAGGATCTTGCCATCCTATGGAACTGCCTCGGTGAGTTTTCTCCTTCATTACAGAAACGGCTTTTTCAAAAATATGGTATTGATAATCCTGATATGAATAAATTGCAGTTTCATTTGATGCTCGATGAGTTTTTCTGAGGCACTGTTGCAAATAGTCGGTGGTGATAAACTTATCATCCCCTTTTGCTGATGGAGCTGCACATGAACCCATTCAAAGGCCGGCATTTTCAGCGTGACATCATTCTGTGGGCCGTACGCTGGTACT
>NZ_VOYN01000128.1:0-1153 GCF_013420275.1 Acinetobacter sp. YH01020 | reverse complement strand
ATCCACTGCGGAGCCGTACAAATGCACGGCCAGCAACGTTGATTCCAGATGGCGCTCAATGACGCTTAGCACCTCTGATAGTTGGTTCGAAATTTCGATGGTCACCGCTTCCCTCATGATGTCTAACGGGCGAGGTAAGCCGACCGCAGAATGCGGGTCGGCTTGACCGAAATGTTAGAACCAGAAGCCAAAACGGATAACTTGAATTTGGCGACGGGCGCTAACCGTGAAAAAACGCTGCGCCACCGAGGCGGCACAGCACTGCAAAAACGATAGCTGCTTGCGCTTGCTACGCAAGGGCTAGAGGCCAAAAAGACTGAAAACCTGCGCAGCCCATGCAGGCGAAGCCCGGAAAAAAGGCAAAACAGGCACTGAATAACGCCTGAAAAGCTAAATGCCGTTTGAATAAACATGAGCTAAATAAAGCTGGGTTTCAGTGGTGCTAACGTTGGACGTAACGAGAGCCGGAGCGCAGCGGAGGGAACCAAAATGCGCAGCATTTTGGCGTCCCGTTGACGGAATGGTTAGCCGTTTCGACGCGCATAAACGGAGTGGGTGTACGGAATTACAGCTTGAATGGTTTCGGTTGAGACAAGCTCGAATTCTGTTTCGTTGAGCATTGGGAAGAAGGCGTCACCCTCGAAGGTTTGATGTACCTCAGATAGAAACACGCCGTGGGCGTGAGGTAGTGCCAGAGTGTATATCTCAGCTCCGCCCGCGACGTAGAGTTCATTGCCGAGTTCGGATGCCAAAGCGATAGCGTGCGACAGCGTTGAAACAACTACGCAGCCAGTGGCGCGGTAGTTAGCTTGGCGTGAGATTACCAATGTGTGACGGTTCGGTAGAGGCTTGCCGATAGACTCAAAGGTCTTTCGCCCCATGACAACGACTTTTCCCTCAGTGAGTCTGCGAAAAATCTTCTGCTCACCCGGAATTTTCCAGGGGATATTAGGACCATTGCCAATAACCCGATTGGCTCCCATCGCAGCAACGAGATAAATGCGTACTGATTCCGAGTTCATATGGCTAACTTTGTTTTAGGGCGACTGCCCTGCTGCGTAACATCGTTGCTGCTCCATAACATCAAACATCGACCCACGGCGTAACGCGCTTGCTGCTTGGATGCCCGAGGCATAGACTGTACAAAAAAACA
>NZ_VOYN01000127.1:0-1171 GCF_013420275.1 Acinetobacter sp. YH01020 | reverse complement strand
TCTTGAGTTCCTGGAATACCCGGATGGTACTGTAGCCCTCATGCATGATGGCCGAAAGATCAATTACAGCCTCTTCGATAAATTAAGTCAGCTGAATCAGCGAGAGATTGTTGAGAATAAACGGTTGGGTGCTGTTCTGAATCATATCCAACAACAGCATGAAGAACTGGAACAACAAAACAAACGCAATCGTTCTCAAAAGATGCCAAGTAGACGTGCACAGAAAACAGCGATTCAACAACGAAATCTGAATCCTGTGCTTGACTTGGAAATGTCCATATAGGACATTTCTATTTGGTTATTAGGTAGGACATTTCTACTTGGGAATAACATCACTGTTTCGAGCCCCAAATATCAAGTTTATTTCTTGCATAAATGTATCCTATAGGATACATTCTACTTATGTACTCAATATATACCACTGAAGTCTTTGATGACTGGTTCACCAAGTTAAAAGACCAGCAGGCAAAAAGACGCATACAAGTCCGAATTGATCGGGTTGAAGATGGAAACTTTGGAGATACTGAGCCGGTCGGTGAAGGTGTTTCTGAATTACGTTTCTTCTTTGGGCCAGGCTATAGGATTTATTACTGCAAGCAAGGGCAAAGGGTTGTTATTCTTTTAGCAGGCGGAGATAAGTCTACGCAAAGTAAAGATATAAAACTTGCCCTGCAATTGGCACAAGATTTAGAGGAGGAGCTATAAATGGCTATTAAACTTCGCAAATGGGACAGTGCTGAGCATCTTAAAACAGAGAATGATATGCAGGCTTACTTACAAGCATGTATTGAAGAATCTAATGGCGATGCCGCATTCATTGCAAAGGCTTTAGGTAACATTGCAAAAGCTAAAGGAATGGCTCAATTATCACGAGATACAGGCTTAGGCCGAGAAAGTCTTTATAAAGCACTTTCTGGTGATGTTAACCCTAGTTTTGATACTGTGATTAAAGTTGTAAAAGCACTGAATTTACGCTTAGCAATTTAAAAAAAGTTATTAAAAAATGGAGCTTTAGGCTCCATTTTTTATGTTATTCCCAAGTAGAAATGTCTATGCGATAAACCATTTAAAATGTCCTGTTTTTAACTACAAGAGTCAAGCACAGGATTTAAATTTCTTTGTTCAATAACAACTTTCTGAGCTTTACGACTCGGCATACTTTTCTTGAGAC
>NZ_VOYN01000126.1:0-1231 GCF_013420275.1 Acinetobacter sp. YH01020 | reverse complement strand
CAGCGTTCAATCTGAGCCATGATCAAACTCTTCAGTTTAAAATCAATAGTACATATAGTGTACCAATCTTGGCTCATCAATTACTGACAAAAATTTGCTCAAATAAACTTCGAGTAATTTCTACCATTAATCAATGAAAATAATTTCGATCAATCAACTAGTAAAAATCCACACAAGTTGTTCTTCATAATCTCTTAATGATCTTTCTAACATCTCGTCAATGCTAGAAGCTGGACTTCGATAAACTTAACAATTCAACGCTTCGCGTTTCGTTCGTTTCCGTCTATCTCGTCGGTATGGTGCTCATTATAGGGCAATTTCTTACACGTGCAAGTGCTTTTCACTCACAAAGAACATGAGTGTTTCATTTTTATGCACCATTATGGTTCAAAAAACACACTTTATTCACATAAATACATGATATTTATTACAAATATCATGTAAAATATTTTTCCTATTTTGTGTACTTAGTTTTTTACAGGTGCTGCTTTAATCACCACACTCTGTATAACCACTGGGTTTACAGGGACATTTTGGTGCATTCCATAGTTCGCAGTTGGAACTTTTACGATTTTATCGACGATATCCATCCCTTTAGTGACCTTACCAAAAACAGCATATCCCGCATTCATTGCACTTTTATTGAGAAAGTCATTGTCTACAACATTAATAAAGAACTGACTACTTGCTGAATCAGGATGATTCATCCGTGCCATTGCCAATGTGCCGCGCTTATTGCTCAAGCCATTACTTGATTCATTCTTAATAGCCGCTTTTGTTGGCTTCTCCTGCATTTTGACATCCATGCCCCCACCCTGAACCATAAATCCAGGAATCACGCGATGAAAGATCGTGCCGTTATAAAATTTTTCTTTTGCATAGCTTTCAAAGTTTTTAGCTGAGATAGGTGCCTTGTCATTGAATAGCTCAATTTCAATATTGCCTTGAGAGGTTTTCATTTCGACAATAGTATTGGCAGCAAAACTGCTTAAGCTCACACAGCCAAGTGCTGCGGTAAATAAAATCTGTTTTAACATTTGCTAACTCTTCTGGTTGATCTCGTACTTGTTATTGACTGTATATTAGTCTTTGATGATTAAAAAGTAAGGCTCTAGACTAGCAGATTTACACTTAATTTTACCTAATGAGGTTCCACAGCTCAGTTGCTAACTCATTAGGTTCCCTCATCCAACGCCATTCAGTTTCTTTAAGATGATAATCAAAGTACTCT
>NZ_VOYN01000125.1:0-1291 GCF_013420275.1 Acinetobacter sp. YH01020 | reverse complement strand
GTGAAATTAAAGAATTAAAACGTGCCAATGAAATTCTACGTAAAGCAGCCGCTTTTTTCGCCCAGGCGGAGCTCGACCGCCCACACAAATAATGGTGGATTTTATCCAGAACAATAAAGATCGATATGGTGTTGAAGCGATTTGTAGAATTTTACCGATTGCAGCTTCGACCTATTACCGAACTTTAGATCTCGCTGACAATCCAGAACATCGAGCGAAACGAGATCTACATGATGAGCATCATGCTGAACAAATTAAACGAATTTGGAAAGAAAGTTCAGGTCGATATGGTGTGCGTAAGGTCTGGCAACAATTGAAACGTGAAGGTTATGTTATCGCACGTTGTACAGTTGCTCGATTGATGCAGAAGCTAGCTATACAAGGTGTTTGGCGTGGTAAGAATAAACAAACCACCCGTAGCCGAGATGATCAAAAAAGAGCAGATGATTTAGTGAAACGTAATTTTAATGCTGATCACCCTGACCAACTGTGGGTGAGTGACTTTACGTATATTCAAACTCATTCAGGCTGGGTCTATACCGCCTTTATTATTGATGTGTTCTCACGAGCAATTGTTGGATGGAAAGTATCTACACGGATGAATACAGATATGGTGCTCGATGCACTTGAGCAAGCATTGCACGATCGAGGCATGCCAAAGAATGTGATTCATCATTCCGATAGAGGTGTTCAATATCTTTCTATTCGCTATACCAATCGTTTAGAAGCTGCAAATTTACGAGCATCAGTCGGTACGACTGGTGATTCATACGATAATGCTTTGGCTGAAACGGTGAATGGCTTATACAAAACAGAGGTGATTGAATATTTAAAAGCAGATTGGCAAGGTTTAGCAGATGTACAACTTGCGACACTAAACTGGGTAGATTGGTTCAATAAAAAGCGTGTACACAGTGCACTGGGTTATGTATCGCCTTTTGAGTTTGAAGCAATGTACTATGATAAGATTAACCCGTTAGGTCAGGTGGCCTAACTTAAATAAAAAAGTCTCCGACAAACCCGGTACGGTTCATACTTTGATTGGATACGCATTCTTTGCTTGAGATAAATAGGTCTGACGCAAAGATAAAAAATATTTTTCAATAGCTTGAATATACGGTTTTTGAGCATCTTTCCGAGTAAATTTCTTCTGCTCTAAAAAACAAGGCTCTAGACTAGCAAAATGATTATGTTAGTCTAGAATCATGATAGAAAACAGTAAATTAAGTCACTACAAGATTAAAAAAATTATTCAATGCTTTTGTGTTGATATTCCTGCTTCCAAAACAGC
>NZ_VOYN01000124.1:0-1308 GCF_013420275.1 Acinetobacter sp. YH01020 | reverse complement strand
CGCGACTCATGAGTGCTCGGTTATATGCGGGCCAATTGGTTGTGCGATAGATTTTGTGTGTAGGCTTCTTCATTTGAAAATTATATCGCTGAAAAAGCCTTTACAGATAGGTTTGTGCAACAAAGCCAGTGGAAGTCTCCTGTTATTTCAGCACGCATCAATCATTTAAAATACCCCAAAGCTTTTAACTTAGGAACAAATTTTTTATTAAAATAAATTATTGAAAAACTACAAACTAATGCAAAAGAAATCAAAGTAAAAGCAAAATAAATATTGTTTTGATCAAAATATATATGGAAATCATCTACAAACTCATGAATATGAAAAAAAGGAAAAATAAAAGCAATAGCAAACAGTAAATATAATAAAGAACTAAATACCACTTTAAAAAAATGACCAAGTATACTTACTTTAATTAAAGCTTTAGCATAAAAATTTAAAATTAAAATCATATAAATCATATATAACAAGAAAAACATAGCCGTTTTAAACCAAATCATTAACTATCTCACTAATTATTTTGCACAAGATGGCAAGGTTATTTTCCCAGTACCCATTAATTCACCAGCACCTGTTATTTTACCCTCTAGTAATGCCCCTGCTAGTTTGCCTGGAGTTCGATTAATTCCAGAAGTACCCAATGGTTTATTCATCAAATCTACTCTCATATATGGAGCCCTTTGAATTACTGCCTTATTCACAGATCCTCCAATGCCACCACCAACCATAGCTCCTACTACAGCACCAGCATCATAATTACACATATTCGCAACTTCCTTCTTCGCAGCAAATAATCCCACACCTTGACCCAGCACTGAAGAAACTCCTGCACCTCCTGCTGCACCTACAGCATGTGATGCCCAAGGATTTACAGCCCCCACTGCACCTCCTGCAACACACCCAATTGCAGCACCTTTCCACTCTCCTGTTGTATAACCACCAACAGCACCAGCTATGCAGCCATATGCAGCACCAGCAGCATTTAAGGGAGTTAATCCCAATTGATCGACCCACAGATTCGGATCACTGACATAAGCAGAATTATTTAATCCACCAAATAGTCCAATCGGATCTTTACTCACATACCTTGCACTAAACGGCTCATAATAACGGTAACGGTTATAATGTAATCCAGTTTCACTATCGTAATATTGCCCTTGAAAACGAATACTTGTTTGCTCTAAGTCTCCATTAAAAAGTAAACATGTATTCTTTTCCGAATAGGTTTGATACTTTCTCAACCCATTGCTCTATTTTGTCAGCTGCCATGACTTGAAAATCTCGCCAATAATATTTCATCTGCTTCCA
>NZ_VOYN01000123.1:0-1311 GCF_013420275.1 Acinetobacter sp. YH01020 | reverse complement strand
ATATAGAAATCGTCGTAAACGATTAAACCTGCGGTTTAATTTACTTGCTGGCATATACAATTTAGATTGGGTGAAAGATAAACAATTAAATTGATTGAAAAATGATTTATGAAGGAAGTCTATTGAAAAGATTTTATTTTTTTAGTGGTCTTAATTACAAATTTGATAAAGAATGAAATAAAAAGCCCCTCATGGCTTTTTTAATATAAATCAAGACAACTGCTGAATCGGACTACCACCCAAGCCTGCATTAAAGTCATAAGCATTGTATTGACTCGCCTGAGTTTAGACAAATACAAATAGCTGAAGGCTTAGAAAAACCTGAAAGTTTTTTAGTACAAGCACCAAAACCAATCGAAGAGTTAGATTTGGATATGTATAAGTCACGAAGATGTTAATCAAACTTGGATGGCATAAGCCATCCAACATTCGAAAATCTAAACTTATGGCTTAGGAAAAGGTTTCGGTGAGTTTGAAGCACAGCGCACGGATGTGCTGTTATTAATGTTAATATAATCTATACTGTCATCACCTTTTTCGTATTGAGGATTTGGTTCCTTTCCTCTTCTATAAATAGTGGTTGCTGCACCTCCTAATGCTAAACTTTGTGCTGCTCCTTCTTGATGTGTACTCCTTACGGATTTTAATAATCCAGACTTTGGCCCCTGTGGATTGAGTTCAGGTGAATTTTTGTAATACTGTGGGTCAAACCAATCAGACATCCATTCATGGTTATCAGTTGCCATATCGTAGAACCCTAAGGGTGTTGTTGGGAAATGACCTAGCAAAGGAACAATAGCACTAAAATTTAAACTTTTACTGACTTGATCTCTTTGCTCATCACTCCAAACATTACGACCCACTTCATACTTCCCATTATCTGTGGTGGAAATTATATATTGTCCTTTATTTCGAGCAGCATACTCCCATTGGGCTTCAGTAGGTAAATTCATAGGAATGCCGACTTGCTTACCTAACCATTGACAATAATCGGCTTTGTTGCACAAACCTATCGTTAAGGGCTTATTCCACAATATAATTTCCAAATGAACAAGCCTGCACCTAAAATTTATCGTACCACCAATTGGTCTTCTTATAATCGAGCATTAATAAATCGAGGAAATATTTCAATTTGGTTTGACACTAAGACCCAGTGGTATGCACAATCACAAGACAAACATGGACGAAATCAAACCTACTCCGACGCAGCTATCCAATGCTGCTTAATGATTAAATCCTTATTCCGTCTATCTTTACGTATGGTCACTGGCTTTGTGCAAAGTCTGATTAAACTTTGTGGATTAAATTGGA
>NZ_VOYN01000122.1:0-1391 GCF_013420275.1 Acinetobacter sp. YH01020 | reverse complement strand
TAATGCCAGTCAGTTAAGCAAATTTTAGTAAAATGTAGTAAAAATGAGTGTATGTAAATACGCTCATTTTTTTATGTCTTTATCTGAACATTTAGAATCCACTCTTGAACATTCTCTCCCATCACTCAACCATTTTTGTGAACTTATTGATTTAAATTGGATTGAAACAAGCCTGCATCAAACAGGTAAGGCATCAATCAGAAGGAGAAAATTACCTGCTGAGCATGTGGTTTGGCTTGTTATTGGGCTTGCCTTGTTTCGAAATCAACCCATCAGCTATGTTGTAGAGCAATTAAACCTCGTGTTTGGTACAACAGAATATTGTGTTCCTAGTGCAGCAGTCCAAGCACGACAACGTTTAGGACAAGAGCCTTTAAGTACCTTATTCTCTCTGCTCAGCCAAGCATGGTTTGATGAAACACAGCAACAATATTCAAGCTTTCAAGGACTTAGCATATGTGCTGTTGATGGGGTGGTTTGGTCTATGCCGCTGACCGAAGAGAACTTTAATCATTTTGGCTCATCTAAAGGTAAAACTGCTGTAGCACCTTACCCACAAGTGAGAGCCACGTGCCTAGTCAATACCAATACCCATGAAATCATAGATGCCCAAATAGGCAGTATGGATCAGGGTGAACTCACATTAGCAAATCAATTATCTCCTCCAGCACAAAGTATTACATTATTTGATCGAGCTTATTTCTCTGCTGATTTTCTAATAGGGTGGCAAACACGTGCAGAATCAAGTCATTGGCTGATGCGAGCAAAAGATAATTTACGTTATGAAATTATTAAACGGAATTCCCCACATGATTTTCATATCAGGATGCCAATATCACCTAGAGCCAAGAAGCTTAACCCAACGTTAGGGGATTATTGGGAGGCACGTTTGATTGAAGTTGAGCAGGCAGGAAAAATCAGACGTTACATTACTTCATTATTAGATTCAAAGACATACCCACTTATAGCCTTGGCAAAGTTATATGCTCAGCGTTGGGAAATTGAAATGTGTTACCGAGAAATTAAAAGCAATTTGCAGAAAGGTAAGCTCTTAAGAAGCAAGCAACCAGACTTAATTTATCAAGAATTATGGGGTGTCTTGATTGCCTATAATGTTCTGAGACGACAAATGAAACATATGGCTCAACGAGCTAAAGTAAGTCCTTTGAGAATCAGTTTTCATATTGCATCTATTGCCCTTCTTAATTTACTCAGATTCGACTCTTTGGCTTCTGCAGGTAATCTCCCCAAACATCTGGAAAGTTTAATGGAGAAATCTAATCGGTATGTTATACCTGAGAGAAGAGTGAGGAGTTATCCAAGGGTTGTAAAAGGAAAACCTCAAAAATACCCAAGAAAAAGCCAGTCAATCTCTTAACTGACTGGCATTA
>NZ_VOYN01000121.1:0-1456 GCF_013420275.1 Acinetobacter sp. YH01020 | reverse complement strand
ACTATGTCCTAGTGCATCAGCTAAAGCGAAATTGCGTATATTCAAGCTTGCATTCAAATCACGATCATGCACTGTTTCACAGTCAGGACATTGCCATTCTCTTATGCTTAGTGGCAATTTTGTCATAGTATAACCACAACATGAACATGCTTTAGAACTTGGAACGAATCTTCCAATTTGTAGCACATTCTTACCGAACCATTTTGCCTTGTATTGCAATATCGTAAGAAATTGACCCCAAGCCACATCCGAAATGGACTTGGCTAATTTTCGATTTCTTACCATGTTTTTTATCCCTAAATCTTCTACAGCATACGTGGTCGCTTGGTTTTCACAGATCAAGTAATGCGTGAGTTTGTGATGTAGGTCTAAGCGTTGCAGGCGCACTTTTTCATGGATGAATGCAACACTTAATTTTTGACGTTGATAATTCTTTGATTCTTTCTTCTTTCGAGCAAATATCTTCTGCTGTATGGATAGTCGGTTTTGAGCCTGTCGCAAGTATTTTGGATTTTCAACCTTATTACCATCGGATTGAATGAGCATGTGATTCAAACCCATATCAATTCCGATGGTTTGATCAGCTTGAATTGTTGTTGATGCAACAAGTTCTAACTCTGACTCGACCAAAATCGAAGCATAATACTTACCTGTCGCTGTTTTGCTAATGGTGACAGTTTTGATTTTCCCATTAAATACCCGACTAAATACAGTTTTTATCCCTTTAATTTTAGGTAGATGAAGTAATCCGTTCTCAAAGCTCACTGTTGCGTGCTGAGGGCATTGATAAGACCGTTGCGGTATTTTCTTGGATTTGAACCGTGGGTAGCCGACAAGATGACTTAATGGGCGTTTTTCATCAGGATTTGGTTTATATCCTTTGATCTTTCTGAATTCAACCTTGCCTTTCTTTAATCGCTGAAAAAAGTTGTTGTAAGCAGTGTGTAGGTGAAGTAACCCACTAAGAAGTGATTGACTATTCACCTCGTTCAACCATTCGAATTCAGGTTGTTTTTTCATGGCAACTAATTGGTCTTGAATATCCTTTTTTGATAATAATTTTTGAGTTTCAGAATGAGCTTTAGTTTGAAGTGCTAAAGCCCAATTGAAAATAAAGCGAGTGCATCCGAAGTGCTTTTCAAATTGCACTTTCTGCTCAGAAGTAGGATAGATGCGATATTTATACGCTTTCAAAAAAGGTTGTTTCATGGTTATAATTTAGCAAATTAATTGCTTAGTGTAAATGTAATGAAGTCACATTATCACTGTGTTTATAAACTTACATATCATTTAGTGTTGGTAACAAAATATCGCAAGAAATGCCTTTCAAATGAGATGATCAATCGGCTTGAAGAAATTGTAAAAAAGAACTGTGCTGATTGGGAGATTGACTTGATTGAGTTCAATGGTGAAGCTGATCATATTCACTTATTGTTAGATATGCACCCGAACATCA
>NZ_VOYN01000011.1:0-82329 GCF_013420275.1 Acinetobacter sp. YH01020 | reverse complement strand
TTCAAATGGCGATTCAGCGTTTAATTGGTTTTGGGAAAAAAGAAGAGTTTAAGGAAATTTTGGCAATTTTAAGAAAGCAGAATCCTGATAGGATAAGGGTTCTGTGAAATTTGTCGTGTACAGAGAATAATTTTCAAAAAAACTCTATAAGGATTACCATAATCTACAACATCTCGTATAAATAATTTAGGATCAAAACTACTTCCTTTATAGTAATAACCATCTTCTATTAAAAAATTTTCACTTATCAATTCTTTTTTAATTTTGCACAGATCTTCATCTTTAAAATTATGTAAATATACATAAGGACAAAATTTTTCAACTTGTCTTACAGCATGTTGATTTGACCATTTATGACTAATACTCTTTAAAAGATTTTTTATTTCATAAAAATCGATACCTGATGCATCTATCAAAAAAAACCTATTAAATTTAGACTGAGTATTATTAAAATATCTTTTTCTTATTGACTTAGAGTACCTTTCTCCACTTATTCTTTCCAAATACCAATGATCAAAAATCATTTTTTTAGAATACTTGAGATCACCAATGAATCGACTTTTCGTAATTTTTCTTTCGGTTTCCAATTGGTTTTTGGCTAAATTTCGTATGATATAGATACTTTTTGCATAAAAAAACTCTGCATCACCACTAGAACATATATTTAGTTCAGATAGTTTTTGCAGTATGGACTCATGCTGTTGATCTAAAGATTGACCATCAATATTAAGAGTTAACTTACTTAAAAATAGTTCTAAATTTTCATCATTTAAACTTAACTCTTCATGAATTTTCGTGGTTACACTCGGTTTATCTTCTTTTTCTTGTGTTTTACTTGTTAAAAGGCTCTCTTTAAGATAAGCAATACTAATAGGAAGTAGGATTTTATCTTGTCCACTTTTATAATGACCAAATAATTTATATTGTATTAATTCTTTACCGTCTTTAACTCTTTTTGAAAAATCTTTAACCATCCAAACTATAGCTTCTTTAATTTTTGATGGCGTAAAATCGCTTTTTTCATAATATTTACATTGTATGGCAACTGTTTCACAGCCTATCTGCTCAATATCAATATCTTCAATACCTTCAACAGTAAAACTAGCATTTTCATCTTCATGGTTCAGGATTTGCAGAATCGTATTATCAAACTGATATAAATAGCCCCTAATTGTATCTATCGCCTGTCTATTTGGCTCAGACATTTTCACCCCTATAGAAATAAAAATTAAAAAAATAATTGATTATTCTATATTCAGTTCAAAAAATTATCTAATATTTTTATACACTTATTTCCTTCTCGGTTAAAGCACCCCATGCTCCAACAACATCTCCAACCCACTCTCTTTTCCCATATACATGAGTCTTTGTTTTTCCGCTTTAAGCTGTTGCTTTACCGCAGACACATCCGCATCAATCTGCTTATACAACTGCTCAATATTCAATTGCCCTTTCGACTTATTTACCACAATTTTGGCTTTATTTGACCAGACCAATGAATTAATCAATTCCTGAATTTGCTTTTTCAAAGACTGACTTTGCGCTTCTAAAGCCTGCTGATAAAACTTCACTTGCTCCGCACTTAAACCTTTATATGAGCCATTTTTACTTTGCTCAACCTCAAGCTGAAGTTTGAGTAAAAAGAACAAATCTTCCTGTTCATAGGCTTCGTTGGCACGTTGTAACAGCTCAGTTTTTTCTGCTTTTTTTGATTCATCAGGCTCACGGTCAGGGTGAATCATGGCAGTGATTTTTAAATACACAGTTTTCAGTGATTGGTTCACTAACTTTTCAGCTTGCTCACGTTTTTGCGCAAGTCGTTTACGCTGATGATCTTCTTTCTCACGTTGATATTGATCGCTATCCCACGCTTCATAAGACTCATTTTGTTCTGTCGTTTCTTGTTCTATATCAACATAACCTTCTACTTTGCTCTGTTCAGTTTGGGCCAACTTGGCTTTTTTATTCAGCTTTTGATTATGTGCATGGTGCTGCTGATAAAAAGCATCTACTTCAGTGACTTTTTCAAGTTCGGCTGTATTTAAGTAATTGGATTTTTTCAACTGCTTTGCCAATTTGGTTAGTTTGGCATCAAGCTGTGCTAAATCGGCTTTGGCAAAGTCTTCTTGCTGTATGTGCTGCCAAAGTTGTGCAAGCTGGCGGTAGTACACCGCATGCAAATCACGATAAATCGGCACAAGTTTTAACTGAATATAACTCTGAATCTCACTTTTGGCATTTTGCCAAAGATCTAAATCCAGCTTTTGCTGTTCGATTTGCTCAATCAGTTTATTCAGCTTTTTATGCTGTGGGGATAAAGCTTCAACTCTCGGGAGTAAACTGACTTTTAACTCAAAAGACATAAGCAAATTTAACGCAAAAAGAAAATTATAGCCGATCTAAGCACTAAACTTATGAGCATGTTGTATAAATCAACAATGGACTTTTATCCATTAACGCTCAAACCGTTGTAAATATTGACTCAACTCTTCTCGAACAACCACCTCATGCCCTGCCAGTTCACTTAAAAATTCGCGGAGTTTTTCAGCTCGGGTACTGTGTTCGTCATGCGGTAAAAGTGAATGTGTGGTGATTGCCCCCGAATTGATCATCGGGTTTTTCGGGGTATTGCTTTGTGGATCGAGCGCAATTTGATTGAATGCCTCTCCCGATGGCTCGACACCGACTTTTTGTAAAACGCTGTCTAAACCAAGATGACGAATCGCTAAGGCATAAGCAAAAGGTTTAGACATCGACTGAATGGTGAACTCGACTTCGTCATCACCCGTAGAATAAATCGTGCCATCTACGGTAGACAGTGCCAAAGCCAGTCTATTCGGATTGGCGTTAGCTAACTCAGGAATATAATCTGCCAAAGCTCCGTGTTGATTGGCATCGCAGGCATTAAGGACATGCTGTAAATAATCTGGAACAGGCGTTTTCATAAGGGCTATTTTTTGTTGTGTGCTTTTTTATTTATAACAAATTGAGCTGCCTCTGTATAAGTCCTTATGGTGAAGCCGTGTTCTGAGCTAAAACCTGTATGTGCTGTATATTCAAATGGTGCATCATTTCTCGAATAAAAACGAAATAACTGAGTTGAATGATTGCCTGTTCACCAAAGAGATTTTGATAATATTCAGTATGTTCAATCATTTCATTAAAGCCATGTTCTAAGCTTTGTCGTTCAATGCGGGTCGCATGTTCAAAAAAGGTCTGCGCCAATATATGCAGCATCGCATCATTCGACTGAGCATAGCGCTGCGTCTGATAATCGAGCTGTAATCGTTCTAAAATTTCTTCAATTTCATAGATCAAATATTCAATTGCCAAAGCATCGAAGCGCTGATGTCGAACACATTTTTGCACCAAAGCGACTAAGCCATGATCAAAATGAATATTCTTTTGCTCGGTCTGAAAGTCGAGCTGCGCTAATCCGAGCTGAAATTGTAATTGCTGCATAACTATCGTTTAAATTATTTAATCTTCTGCCAAGTTTAACTCACGAAAGCTGCGTACTTGGTTACGACCTTGTTGCTTTGCCATGTACAGCGCTTGATCGGCCATACGCGTGACCACAGCAGACGGTGTCCCCTCAATCGCAGTTGCTACACCGAAACTTGCACTAATCTTCAACATTTGATGGTTGGCTATCATAGTTTCAGCTTCAGAAATGGCCAATCGACAGCGTTCAGCGACCTCTATCGCCTGCTCTAAACTCTGATTTTTTAGAATTAAAATGAATTCTTCACCGCCATAACGCCCAACCACATCTTGTACACGAATATTGTCATTTAAAATTTGAGCAACACGTTGTAAAACGGCATCTCCTGCATCATGTCCATATTGGTCATTGATCAATTTAAAATGGTCGAGATCAAGCAAAACCACTGCAAATTCAGGCCGTGTCTGTTTGCTGAGCGTATCAAGTTCATGACTGACATAACGACGGTTAAACACATTGGTCAGGCCATCAACACGGCTGAGGACTTCCATCTTTTGTTCACGGTGTCGCCACTGTAAAAGCAAAATCTGAAAAAATACTGCACTGACGATCAATATGGGCAAATACAACTCCGCCATACTCATGAGCCAAAAGGCGTTGTCGTAAAACTCACTCTGTTTTAAAGCTGGGCTGAAAATCGGTGCATATTCTAGATGGTCAATCGAAGTTTGATAGCAAATGTAGCCAATAAACAGTGTGATCGGAAATGTAATACTGAGCATAATCGCAGGACGATAAAAAACCAAACCGACCATCAGCAGATTGACCGTCCCCGCCATAGTGGCAGGACTATAGATCCCGATCATATAGCCACCATAGATCATGCCGATCCCAAACAGGACGGGCGCAAAATAGCTAAAAAACAGTCTAAAATTTAAATATTTTTTGAAATAAAGACTGAGTACTGCCAATACGCCATAACTGAGTAGGACTATACAAGCGACGATGATCCTGAACTTGAGTTCACTCGGATTAAACCAAATCCGATTGGTCGAATAATAAAAATTCATGATGCACCACTTCAACACGCTAACTTGACTCAGCATGCCAAAGATGAGAAGTAAACGCCCTTTATCGTAGTCAGACCAATTGATGATGAGATAGTCTGACTCAAACAAAAGATGCTTCAATTTACGCCATTGTACGCCCCATTTCGTACAGACAGCATTGCCCCAATTTTTCCCCATTAATCTTCTTTTTTATTTTATTATTTCGCTAGTTATACAAGGTTTTAACTTCAAAAAGAAAGCCTATTTTCACAGTTAAAAGTGCAACCTTTGAAGCCTTTAAACTTCACTTACACCACTATTCAAATTACTTTTCCGCTATTTTTTTAGCTCAATTGGTCACTTTTATCTTTTTGAAATAGTACAGTTTATTATTCTAAACGCTCGGTGAATAAGATCCCGTTCAGATGATCGACCTCATGTTGTACGATCCGTGCAGGAAAGCCATTCAGGGTTTTCTCTTTGACTTCACCTTGAAGGGTCAAATATCGCACGTGAATTTGCTCGGCTCTCGGGACTTGTCCTCGTGCATTCGGCACACTTAAGCAGCCTTCTTCACCCAAAACCGTGGTCGTAGATCGAGATGTAATCACTGGATTGACCATCACGATCGCCTCCATTTCAGGCGCATCGGGATAGCGTAAATTTGCACGTGAAGCCACGATAATCACCCGCTTAGAAACATAAATTTGCGGTGCGGCAATACCTACACCTTGACGTTCAAGCATGGTGGCATAAAGTGTTTCACTTAGTGCAGTTAACCATGCAGAACCTATTTCAGACGCTTGTACCTCTGCGGCAGTGAGCGTCAAAATCGCTTCTCCACGCTGCGCAACAGCAGCAATATGACTCATGTATTTATCCTTTTTTAAGTCTAGCGGGCTTAAATCACGTTAAAAAAACAACCATGCAATATGCATTATTATCGGTTCTGAGTATAAAACAACAGCATGCTATGGCTTTGAATCTTTTATGGTTTATATAGAGTACAAAGTAAAATGGCGGATCACACCACCCTATACCATTGATATTGATCATTTATATTTCAAGATTTAACGCCATCCATCACCAATCATTCTTAAGTTAATGCGACTTTATCTATATTATTTTGTTCTTAATTCACAATATTTTCATAACTATAAGTTTTTAATAAGGCAACAAAGTTTGATTATTCAATAAAAATTTGAATCACTAAAATCCTCAAATGCTATTTGCTGCTGGAAAATATTTGCATGGAAGCTCAGCCACGCCTGACTCGTCAAGATAAACGTACCCTCGGACTGTCATCACTCGGTGGTGCACTCGAGTTTTATGACTTCGTCATTTATGTGTTTTACGCCAAAATTATTTCGGAACTGTTTTTCCCCACTGGACTCAGTCCATTTTGGGCGATGCTGAATACCTATGGTATTTTTGCAGCCGGATATTTTTTCCGCCCATTGGGTGGTGTGGTGATGGCGCATTTTGGCGATTTGATTGGTCGTAAGCGTTTATTTAGTTTGTCTATTTTACTCATGGCTCTGCCTACGCTAATGATCGGTGTGATGCCGACTTTTGAAAGTATTGGCTATGCAGCACCGCTTCTGCTCCTACTGATGCGCGTGATTCAAGGCATCGCGATTGGTGGTGAAATCCCTGCGGCATGGACTTTTGTTTCAGAGCATGTGCCAGAGCAAAAAATTGGGATCGCCAACGGCCTACTCACTGCCGGCTTATCTTTGGGTATCCTATTGGGCGCACTGATGTCTTTGTTTATTTCATTACAATTTACAGAGTCAGAAATCCATGACTGGGCATGGCGGATTCCATTTATTCTAGGCGGGATCTTTGGTTTTGTTGCGCTCTATCTCCGCAGTTATTTAAAAGAAACGCCTGTATTTAAAGCCATGCAAGAAAAGAAACAATTGGCTAAAGAGCTTCCAGTGAAACAAGTACTGCAACAGCACAAAACAGGCGTTGTGATTGGTATGCTGTTTACATGGTTCTTAACTGGCTGCGTTGTTGTATTGATTTTAGCGATGCCAAATCTACTCACGGGCACCTTTGGTTTTGAACGTGCTGATGCCTTTAAAATGCAAAGTGCCGCTATTGTGATGCAAATGGTCGGTTGTATCTTGGCAGGTCTTTTGGCAGATCGCTTCGGTGCAGGCAAAGTGATGCTGTTCGGTTCCCTCCTTGTCGCGATAATTGCGGGCGTGTTCTATAACAGCCTGGGCCATGTGGCAGCATCGACCGTGTTTGCGCTCTATATGTTGCTCGGTTTGGCATCAGGTACGGTTGGTATGGTGTCTTATAGTATGGTGAAAATGTTCCCTGCACAGATTCGTTTCTCGGGCATTTCATTTTCATACAATTTGGCCTATGCCATCGCGGGTGGTATCACTTTGCCATTGGTTCAATGGTTGAGTTTATACAGCAACATTGGCGCTATGTATTATATATGGACTGTCTGTTTGGTGACCTTCTTTACTGCGATGCTTTATCGTCAACGTTTTGAAAAAACATCTCGCTAACTGATGTTACGAAGTAACATCAGCAGCGCAATTTGATTCAAATAAATGAACGATACGCGCTAAGGTCATCCGCAAGTGTTTGAGACAGGACTACTTTTAATCAAAATTGTTTTTGCAATACTTTGAAAAATTTGACGCTAGTGAACGAGTTTTGCGGATGACAATGGTTTTGGGTACTTTTGCCTAAACAAAAGTACCTCCAGCCGAAGGCTAATCCTTTATTCAATCCATAGATGTAAGACCCCGTCGAATAGACTTAAATATCATTTAAAAATTGTGAAATTACTTTTACGTGCGTAACATCAGTCACTAAAAAAAGCGGTCAATGACCGCTTTTTTTAAATCTCTTTCAAATCAATTCAAGCTTCTAAATTTTTACGCAATTCATCTTCTACAATTTCAATCTCAAGCTGACTAAAACGACGAATTTCACCTTCTGCATGTTTTTCAAGTAATCCACCAATCAGTGGAACTTTGACTTTCACCGTCCAGTCCAAATTGAAACTCACTTGTGTTGCATCACCACTGACACTTCGTTTACAACTGGCTTCGAGCGGTAGGTTTGGATCCAGTTTGACATCTGACGTTAACGCCGCCAAATTACTAATATCTGTACGTTTTAAGCGAAACGCATCTTTTAAAAATTTCTTGGCAATATCTGGAATATTTACATCAAGGTTATACGCACGTTTTAAGGTATACATATCGCCTGTTTTCTTTGATTCTAAAATTTCTAGATTTTCACCCGGTATGCGTTTGCACACCGCTTCATGCAAGCTAATATCTGCGGCTAGTCGTTTAAAATCTTCAATTGAAACGCCATGAATAGTGGCATTGACGGTAAATTGATGTGCCATTCTCGTAATCCTTCAGGTCAATATAGGTTTTATTGTTTTATTTCGCCCAGTCTACAGTTGCTATAACTGTGTTTTGGATTAAATCGGAAAGCGTTATGGCTGTCATTGACCTGAAACCAAGCTAGAAAAACAGAATTGCCATACTGCAAGTCAATCGGGCTTTGACTTAAAGGACTTTTTGATAGATTTGCCCATGCTGATCTTTGAACTCGAGCTGAAATTCCCAGCCCGCATCAATTTTTAAATACATCCCTGCATAGGACAACTTTGCGTACCAATGACCGAAGCCGAGGCTAAAAATATCAAAGCTGGCTTGTTCAGGAAGCTGTTGAATTGGTTTTGCATGTATCAAAGCGCTGGGTTCATAAGACGTGCAGTGCGAGCCATAATGATGAAAGAGTTCAAAACATAGCTGATTGAAAATTTTAAATGATGAATCTTTTGGGTCAAGTTGCGTCATTGCTTTAATAACGTTCCATATCTTTTCATTTCTTCTTACGCTTATTTTTTTCTTTTTTAAGACGAATCTTTAAAGAGCTGATTTTAAAAATTTTATTAATTTAAAAGCATGCTATGCACCACACCATCCCGATCACGGTGTACCAATTTGATTACTTGTGAATAATCGATCAAGACGCTTTGGTGTTTATAACTGATTTGGATGCCGTATTCATCTGCACCATCATCCAAACCGCTGATGCTACATTGCGTCCCTTGTGGAAATGCCTTGAGCCATTCAGCGTTATACACATCTGCTATTTGCTCAAACTGAAAAAAGCTCGCCTTTTGCTGCAGTAGAACCGTAGCTTGTCGGTCAAAACGCAGTTGCTGCTCAAGTTGAAAGTCGATAATCATGACTCTGCACGCTCTATACTTATTCATCGGGATCGGATCATCGGCTATTAAAATCAAGCTTCGCAGACACCCAATTTTGCTTATAAATTCACAGAGGATTTTATGACATGTCTTAGACTCAAATGAACACAGCCACATTTCTTAAGGCATAAAAAAGGCACTTCTCATCGGGGTGAAGCCCGATTATGAAATGCCCTTTATGGTTACAAAGTAAATATATTTTTATAAATTGTCAAATTGGGAATGAAAAAACATCTGTGGGCTAAATGGATAAAGCTTTCATCGCCTGTTGCTGCTGTTTATTTTTGACTTGTGTCCATTGCCACCAACCAAACGCCGCCAAGCCCACAAAACCGGCATACAGTGCTGCGGTGAGATACAGGTCTTTGTAAATAAACATACCCACATAGATAATATCGACAAATACCCAAAGCACCCATGTGGCAATATGTTTCCGACTGGTCCAATACGTTGCGAGCAAGCTAAACGCGGCCAATTGTGCATCCAAAATTGGCACGGCTGCATCGGTAAAATAGTGCAGGCTTAAACCAAAAATCAAACCGCCCACCGCAGCTAAGAGCATTTGAAAGATCACAATTTTGGTCGCAATCGGTTCAATACGAATGTCGTGGTCTTGTTGTTTGCCCTTCAACCAGTGATAAAAACCGTAGAAGTTCACCACCACAAAGAAAAACTGCAAAATGGTTTCGCCATAAAGTTTGTAGGTATAAAACAAGTAGGCATACAGCAAAAAAGCTGCAAAGTTAAACCACCAACACCACATATTTCGCTTTATGGTTAAAGTCCCCCCGATTAAGCTAATAATGACTGCAAATATTTCTAAGTTCGACATGGTTGATTGGGCCTTAAAAAAGCTGCTGCTATTATGGAAAAAATCGGCCCAAAGGCAAGCTATATCCTGCACTATTTCATATCAACTCTGTAAATTTTAAATCAAAACACTCATCCACCAGACGATGATTTTGATGTTTTGAACGCATCAGTTTTGACAGTTTTCTAACAATCGTTTAAAAACTTAGCTATACCTAAAGAATAATCAGAAGGAATCATTAAAATGTCAGAACAACAAGGTCGTGTAAGTCGAGAAATCCGTGGTCATCTTTATTTGATCGGTTTGGACCGTGCAGATAAACGAAATGCGTTTGACAGTCATTTAATTCATGACCTTTCACTGGCACTCACTGAATATGAAGATCATCCAAATTTACGCTGTGCAGTGATTTTTGCACATGGTGATCATTTTACTGCAGGTCTAGATCTGGTCGAACTACAACCAAAACTTGGCAGTGGACTGTTTAATTTTCCTGATCAGCAGATTAATCCGTGGGGAACCAACTCACGACAACGAAAAAAACCAGTTGTGGTCGCGGTACAAGGATTCTGTTTTACAGCGGGTATTGAACTCATGCTGAATGCCGATGTCGTGATCGCACAGTGTCAGACCGAATTTGCTCAAATGGAAGTGCAACGTGGCATTCTTCCTTTTGGTGGTGCAACAGTTCGCTTTGTGCAAGCAGCGGGTTGGAATAAAGCCATGCGCTATTTACTCACAGGTGAACGTTTCAATGCGCAAACGGCATATGACATGAACTTGGTGACTGAAATCACCGACCAAGCGCCCTTATCTCGTGCAATAGAACTTGCAGAACAAATTGCACAGGCTGCACCACTGGCGGTTCAGGCAACACTCGCTGCAGTACAGCAAGGGGTGCATTTGGGAGCCGATGCTGCCTTTGCTCAATTGGATCAGCACTTACAACCACTACTAAAAACACAAGATGTACAAGAAGGTGTAATGGCCATGCTACAACGTCGCGCAGCCAATTTTCAGGGCAAATAACCCTTTATTTAAACTGAGTAAACCCTTTACGTCCTGCCTATCAAGAGAAAAATTATGTCAACGGATTTAGAACCAGCAGCGCAAGAAATACATAGTACACCCGTGAGTTTCCCTGCAACCGATGGTTATACGCTTTCAGGCGTTGAATATCGGCCTAATACTGCCGCTAAGGCCAATATTATTATTTCAAGTGCGACAGGTGTACCTCAACAATTTTACCGTCGTTTTGCCGAGTATGCCGCAGGACTCGGTTATCAAGTACTGACTTTTGATTATCGTGGTATAGGACGTTCTGCACCGTCAAAACTTAAAGGCTTTAAGATGTCTTATCTTGACTGGGGACGTTATGACCTTTCTGGTGCCATAGCTTATATGCAACAACACGGTCAGGAAACTTTTCTAGTGGGACACTCCTATGGCGGTCAAGCATTAGGCCTCACCTCAAATCACGATCAGATACGTGCCATGTATTGTTTTGGCACTGGCGCAGGTTGGCATGGCTATATGCCCTTTAAAGAAAAAATGAAAGTTCATGTGATGTGGAATATCGTTTTTCCACCGATGGTTGCTGTCAAAGGGTATTTGCCTTGGAGCAAACTCAATATGGGCGCTGACCTTCCTGTCGATGTCTATAAACAATGGCGTCGTTGGTGTAAAAACCCAACCTATTTCTTTGCCGACCCTGAGCTGAGTGAGCTGTCTCAACAATATGCTGCAGTCCAAACGCCTATTTATGCGGTCGCTGCGCTCGATGATGACTGGGCATTACCTAATTCACGACATGCTTTTATGCAGCATTATGCGCAAGCATCAATGCACTATATCAATATTGAAGCGCAAGATTATGGTCTAAAACAGATTGGTCATATGGGATATTTCCGCAAAGGTGCTGAACTCTTATGGCAGGAAGTGATTGGACGGTTTGACGAACTATTAATCGCCTAGACCAATTTACTTCATACATAGCACATTGATTTATTTGGATAGAGAGATACATGCGTCCACGGAAAAACACCTCTGAACATCTATTACTACAGTCAGCACACGCCTTTAAACGCTATGGCTATATGGGCTGCAGCATGGGGAAATTGGCTGAAGCCTGTGGACTCTCAAAAGCTGCGTTTTATTATGACTATCCGAATAAAGACGCTTTACTGATGGAAATTTTAAACCTGACGCATATAAAGTTACAACACAGTATTTTTCAGCAATTACAGCAAACTACTAAATCCCCTCAACAGGCTTTCTCGAACATCCATCAACAGGCCATCCAGTTTTTTAGCCAAGGTGGATTAGGTTGTTTGGTCGGGATTTTAAGTATGGAACGGCAACATTTGCCTACCGAGATTTTTGCAAAATTACAATCCATCTTTCACGAGTGGCAACTTGCCTTTGAAGTGTTTTTTCAGCGATGCATGAGCATCGAACATGCCGCTCAACTTGCCAAAGTCAGCTTGGCGGATTATGAAGGCGCGATTTTAATGGCTCGAATGAGTGATGATTTGAGTTATCTCGATTTAGTCCGAGACCGCATTTTGCTTCAACTTGCAGAGTCTTGATAGCGATATTCAATTTTATGTTCTTCGCCAAAACGGTCGACATGTGTATAAAACTCACCGTATCGACCTAAATAATACTCGAGCGATTGATTGTAAAAATTCCAATAAATCGACCATTCATTCAGATCTAATTGGCGAATTTGAGTTTTACAATTGACTGGCATGCGACGTAAAAAGACTTCTTGTAACTGCTCGGCTGCCTGTAGCGAATCTAATTTGTATTGTTGTTGAAAGAAGATTTCCGCAATATCATCAAAAAGTTGCTGTTCATATTCATCTACTTCAATGACTTGATCGACGTCACGAATAGCATCATCATTCGATGCTAAAGAGATACTTTTCGATTTTTTTGGTGCTTGGTAACGCGTATATTTTTGACGATATTTTTCTGTTTTTATTATTTTTTTGACCACGATTCCTGCTGCAGACAACGCAATCAGAATACATATCACAATGAGAAAATTAACCATAATAACAACCTACTGCCGATGACGCGCATGCACATCTTGAATCATCGAATATTTTTATGGACTAATATAACGCACAATAACGTTTAAAATTCATACAAAATTATTTTAAAGCTGAAATTTGGCCTATTTTCTTTGCTAATTTATTTCAAACTATTACACCTGCTGAAATCATTGAGTATGTATACATTTCTAAAAAATCTATTATTACTTTAAAAACAGTATAGTTAGATGCATTTATGTGGTTATTTATCCATATTTAATGATTAATTTATAAATATACATTTGTAAATTTTGCAACAATTTTGAAATAAAAACCCAACCCAACGGCGCAATGGCTGCAAAAAAACATAAAACGCAACAAGAAGCCTCTTTAAGCACAAGGCGATATCTTCTGAAATGACAGGCTGTTGGAGTTTTCTATAAAAAGAAAAAATTATGATACGCGAAGCACAAATTCAGGATATACCCGAAATTATTCACGTGATTCACAACAGCATTCGTTCATGTATCCAGGACCATCAACGTAATGAAAGTGTGATTCAAACTTGGCTTGAGGAGGCAAATCAATCAAATATCTTAATGTGGATGCTTTACAACGACAGTTGGGTCTACGTCAGTGACAATCGAGTGGTCGGCTTTATTTTAGTCAGTGATCAAGGACAAATTTTACTGAACTATATTTGCCCTGAACGTCAGTACCAAGGCATTGGTAAGGCATTATTGTTGAACATGATGCACTGTGTCAGGAAAAAGAATATTACCGAGATCAGTCTAGAAAGTACCCATACGGCACTCGCCTTTTACCAAAAATATGGCTTTGTCGCACATCAGGATTTTGAGCCTGCTGATGTTCCGCTCAAATTGGTCAAACAGCTCTGTTAGTAGTGAGATAAAGTTCGCAGAGGGATAGATTTTCAAACTTTATGAATGTGAAAGATGAATTTAAAGAGAGATCAATCCAAATAAGTATTGGCAATGGATACTAGCAATAGCACAGCAAAGTTTTAACGTTTACAACTGTGTATCAAGGCTTAAGTTGATCGCGTCCTGCCTGTTTGGCCATATATAAATAATGGTCTGCATGTTTCATTAAGGCTTCGATACTGTCGAAGTCATTTTGCTTATCCATCCATGCCATGCCCAAACTCAATGTGACGTAACTTTTGTCATCACCCCGATTAACATGTTCAAGCTGTTCATTACGCATGGCTTCGAGTACCAATTGCAATTGCTCTTGGGCAATCGCATACGGAACATCATGCATCAATATGGCAAACTCTTCTCCACCGTAGCGAGCCACATAGGCTGAACTTGGCAGGGTGTTTTGCATGGTTTTCACGATCTGCTGTAACACCTCATCGCCTTTGAGATGTCCATAGTGGTCATTATAATTTTTAAAATAATCGACATCTAACATGGCAAAGACCAATGTTCGATGACTATGCAAACGGACTTCCGAATATAAGCGTTGAATTTCGGCATTCAATGCACGACGGTTGAATGCCCCTGTTAAGGCATCAATACGAATTTGTAGCTCTAGCTTTTTATTCAGCTCGTGAAGCTGTAAGGTGCGCTCTTTAACTTTCTGATCGAGTGAACTGTTTAGCTCAAGCAGACTATTATTTAACTGCTCGGTATGCATCGACTGCTGTGCATAATGGTGCGATTGCTGAAACATGATCAACAAGGCATACAAACTGGTTGAAATGAACGATAAATTGACGGAATCAATCAAATTCATCATCAGCAAAAAGTCGTTTAAAAAAGTAATGCACAGGAAAATAACCGCGATTAAATTTAATTTTGAATACGGCTCTTTCTTTTTCAGTGTTAGGTAAAAACCATAAGCAAAATTACTCAGAACAACGATCACATAGGCAAAACTGTAAGTTGCCAAAGGTTGAAAAATTTCAGGCGTCGAAACAAAAGTCACTGAAATATTCAACGACAACAGCAACATCGCGATCTGATAATTTAAGGTAAATAAATAGCGACGACTGAGCAAGTGGATATAACTTAAAAAGAAAATCGATGCCAAATAGGTAAATAAGTATTCTAATCGCGTGCCCCACAACCAATTAATATCGGTAAAAGTGGTATAGGCATAAGGTGCTGAAAATAAATTATGGAGTGCTAAAAAGACAATAAATAAGCCAAACACCAAATTACTTCGGCTATTGCGACCGCGTAAACCTCGGAAAACAGAAAATAGGATCGTAAATAGTCCCACACCCAAGACGGCGCCAGACACCATTCCAATACTCATCATTTGTTGTTGGAATTGGCGGTTTACTGTCTTGGCGATACCAATACGCATTGGGTTTTCAAACCCGCCATGCATACTGTTAAAACTTGAAGCCTGAATGGTTAAAGTGAAATATTCATCTTGTGCCACAAAATAGGCAATTCGCGGTGCATTCTCCGTTTTTTGTTCTGCTTCAGTACGCCCCACCTCGCCCAAACGAACGATCACATCACCATTTAAAAATACCCGATACGCACCGTACTGATTTGGAATCAATACCGCGATACGTCGACCAATAAATTGTTTAGGGATTTGGAAATGTCCAGTGTATGTCCCAAAACCTTTACTGTCCCCTGTGATGTCTTTAAATGATGCAGGCAGATAGACCGTTTGACCGACTAGAACCGAACTCGGAGAAGTTAAAAATTGATTTGGATAAAACAACCATTTGCCTTGTAAGAGGCTACTGGTGTCTTCCGTGAAGTAGATTTGGTTAACTTCGTTTTGATGTTTTAAATAAAACGATTTAGGCGCAGTTTCATACTGTGCTTGAGCAGTCGATACAGTGAATGCCAATGTAAAAATAATAAAGGTAAGAACCCAGAACAATCTGGTGCAAGGCAACTGTAAAGACAACGGCTTTGATTCCTGCGTTTATACTCGAGCAATTATTCTAATCTACGGTAAAAGACAAAAATAACAACTACTATTTTATCCAATTGATCAATAACTTCCATGTCACTGATCTAAAACAGTCGCTGTATTAATCGCGAGTTTTTACATCATACAATTCAATCTCAAAAATAAGATTTGAATTGGCAGGAATTACATTACCCATTTTACGTTCACCATAAGCTAAATGTGATGGCACGATTAACTTACGTTTACCACCGACTTTCATCCCCATGATGCCTTGATCCCAACCTTTAATCACACGGCCAGTACCAATCACTGTTTCAAAATAATTACCACGATCCAGTGATGAATCGAATTTAGTACCGTCTTCTAACCAGCCTGTATAGTGTGTTGTAATCAAAGCGCCTTTAACCGCTTCTTTACCTTCACCTACCACTAAGTCAATAATTTCTAATTCCGTGCTCATGCTCTCAACCTCAAATGCCGCAATCAAAATAAAACCCTATTATAAACAGGATTACTTTGGATGCCGTAGTAAATACGCTGTTAAAAATTGAGCTCCAGAATATCCTGATCATTCATTAGATCTTGAGTTAATTTTCTATGGTTTGTCGCAGAGCCAATTAAGATCCAACGCCCACTGATTTTATGTTCAGTTTTATGTCGCACACTACGAACCACTTGCATTTGATAGGTTTTAAACAGCTCTTCATAGTCATCCAGCGTTTGTTGTCGAAAGTGACAAACGATACGATAACTCCGTGCTTGGTTTTTCGCTTCAATCCACGCTTGAATATAAATCAAAACAATTAAAACGATCAGCACAATCACCGTACCAATCAAGCTCAGCATGACATAGCCCGCTCCCGCAGCCATGCCTAAGGCAGCGGTCATCCAAATGGTAGTTGCTGTGGTAATGCCTGAAATTCGATTTTCATCTTTAAAAATTACCCCCGCACCCAAAAAGCCGAGGCCAGTCAAAATATTGGCCGCAATTCGATCATGACTATCAACGCCGATACGTAACGATAAGATAGTAAATAAACATGAACTTAAACTGACCATAATCATGGTGCGCAGACCTGCCGACTTACTTCGGTACTCACGTTCCGCACCAATGACAGCGCCAATCATAAGCGCCACAAATAACAAATAAAAATCAGGGTACATCGGCTGCTCCCCATCTTTAAAATTTTCTCATTGTTTGTAGATATACCGAATTTTATAGTCAGGATGCAAGCCTGAACTCACATCCATCGTGATGAGTTAAATCACATCAAATGCTTATTGCAATTGTGTCCATTCAATCACCGCTTGAGCTTTATCACCAATCAAAGTCCATTCGCCATCCATTACGTTTAATTGTAAAGACATGGTTCGTTCGCATAACTCTTGAATGGCAGCTGTACTCGCTTCAGATAATTGCCAAATTTCAACATTCTTCAGGGTTTTCAGTTTGCTGTTGCGTTTATACCATTCGTCTACTGAAGAACCATAGGTAATCACAGCAACGTGTAGGCAACGAGCACTGGCTTTTTTGACTTTGTCTTCGTCAGGGCAACCGACTTCAATCCATTTCACCAATTGACCTGTTAAATCTTTTTCCCACAGCGCTGGTTCGTCTGTTTCGAAAAGATCTTTGGTAAATTCTAATGCTTCATCTGCATAGCGTGCATATGCCAAGACACGTACCATCAAACGTTCAATCGTTTCAGAAGGATGCAAAGCCATCGTCAATTGATAATCACCATATTGGTGTACATCCATATTGGCAATGTTCAAATCTGCTTTATAAATTGTAGCTTTTAGCGCCATGGTAAAGTCCTCAAATTTGGCGCTTAGCATATAAGATTTAGCAAGCTTTTGCTGCGTTGATTTACTTATTTCTCCGCTTTATCGGCATCGATACGACACTGCATTAAGCGATCTTCAAATTCGAGCCATTCACGTTCAGTTTGGTAAATAATTTCGACACGATTATCGATACTTTCCTCGCTCGACTGATAATTAAACTGATCAGGATTAAAGTTAAAGGTTTTCCAACCTTGGTCTGTCTGAAAAATACCTTTGATCCGTAGCCAATCTTGCTGCTCACAGAGTAAATCTAACAGCTCAAAAAAGTCGAAAATCCATCGTTTTGGGAGTTTCCAACCTGCGACACTATAGCCCTGAGCGGATTCAACATAATGATAAGGCAACTGTTTAATTTCTGTGGGTACATCGACCAACGTTTGCTTTTGCATCGCCAATAAAGGCTGAATTTTACGCGGACTTCCCACATAGGCGAGATCAATATTTGCCAGTTTTAATTCACCTTTGACGACATTGATCCATTGCTGCTGATACGGTAAATACGCTTGTTTGAGTCGTTCCAAACCAGCTTGATCGGCATCACTCATACAATCGACATGAGACACCACAACGATTTGTGCCACTTTGAGTTGATCGGCATACAGATTTTGCGAAGTCCACTCTTGATCATGTAAGCGTGAGCCATCAACCACGGTTACCAATGCCCGCATGGCTAAATGCGGATGCCAATGTGGCTCGGTCAATTGCTCCAATAGTTGTCCCGGATGCCCTAAACCTGTCGGCTCAATAAACAGTCGGTCGGGTTTCA
Organism: Acinetobacter sp. YH01020; assembly: GCF_013420275.1. NCBI lineage: Bacteria > Pseudomonadati > Pseudomonadota > Gammaproteobacteria > Moraxellales > Moraxellaceae > Acinetobacter > Acinetobacter sp. YH01020. The sequence goes on along the minus strand of NZ_VOYN01000011.1, from coordinate 64,201 downwards.
CCTCTGACAATAATCGTGACAACGCAATTTGCATCGGCAGTTGGCTACTACAACATAGACATCCACCCAATAATTCCTTCACCGCAAAGCCCTGATCTTGCGGCAACATCTGTTGATCGACCCCGATTTGCCCAAACTCATTCATCAGTACGGCCCAAGTTTCGCCCGCTGGCTTTTGCTTTAATAACTGCTGTAAAACTGTGGTTTTACCCGCACCTAAAAAGCCAGAAATAATATGAACCGGAATCGCACCGTGGGTAGAAACTAATTTCAAAAGTGAGTCACTCAAATAAATAGCCAATGATTGATGGCCTTTACCATAATGATTTCAAAAAAATGCTGCAAGTCTAGTCTTCATTTCTCTGTCTTCATTTTTCTAAAGCATAGATCAGCCTAGTATCCGAGGCATTGAATGATGATCTGGCTGTTAAACAGCCTGTTTACTCAATTGGCATGAATGCATGACATATCTGGTCATACTTTATTGACAAAGTTAACTCTTATATTTAAAAAAATAGCCATATCGAAAAGAATCCTTACATTTGGATTTTAGTGAAATTTCTAGATTCTGCTTATTTACGACATCGATGTAATCATCATGTAAACAATGAATGAATCATAAAGTCGATTTGGTCATTTTTTCTTGCAAAGTTAAATGAAGATTCCGATATTTTTTTTACATTTAAAACACAGGATGGACGGTTATGTATTCATCCAGTTAACCAGTCTGTTTCACTTTGTTGCTCGCATTGATCACTCGGTTTTCTCGATTTAGCATGAGCTCTCTCCTGATGGACGTGATGATCTTTTCAGGACTTACTAAAATATATAAGGATGCTCAAAATGAAATTAACTCAAATTTTACTTGCTTCTACTCTAGCTGCTGCAGCTGCAACAAGTTTTGCTGCAAGCAAAGATAAACAAGAAGCGCCTGAACAAGAAAAAGTAGTGGTTAGCACTCAAGAACAGCCAGCGACTGAAACAACTGCTGCTGAAGGTACTGCTGCTCAACCTGCTTCAGAAGCAAATGCTGAAGGTTCTGCACCAGCTCAACCTACTCAGTAATAGACGAATAGCGTACTCCACACGCTAAATTCATTTAGTCTGCTGCTCAACATTTATCCCTCACTAATAAAATGTTGTGCTAAATGAATTAAAGTCGCCGGATCATTGAAAAATGGTTCGGCTTTTTTATGCTCAAAGCCACTGATTGATAGATTTTAATGATCGATAAATCATTCAAAATGATTGATGATTTTCATATAAATAAATATATATCATCCACTTAAAATAAAACCCTGCAAAAAACACGACAATTCGATTCATCGTTTCGACTTATGCCTAGCTTGTTGAAAGCCTCGCTTTAGAACTTAATAGTGGCATATGTGAAGTGATTGGATGTTTACGCATGAGCAATAAAGCAAATTACACAACGGAAGTTGCCATTCTGGGCGCAGGTCCTGTCGGCTTAACCATTGCAAACTACTTAAGTAAGCAAGGCGTCAATGTCACTGTGATTGAACAACTGGACAGCCTGATTGACTACCCACGTGCGATTGGTATTGATGATGAATCATTACGTACCATCCAATCATTAGGTTTAGTGGATCAAGTGTTACCGCATACGACACCGAACCACGCGATGCGTTTCTTAACCCCTAAAGGCCGTTGTTTCGCAGACATTCAACCGCTCACTCGTGAATTTGGTTTCTCACGTCGTAATGCCTTTATTCAACCACAAGTCGATAATGTACTGCTACAAGGTTTAAAACAGTACGAAACCACAAATGTTTTATTCTCTCGTCAATTGTCTGATTTTAGCCAAGATGCCAATGGTGTAACGCTCAATATTCAAAATAAAGACGGTGAAGCTGAAAAAATTCAAGCGCAGTATTTGATTGCTTGTGATGGTGGTAACTCAGTGGTACGTCGTACCCTCAACATCGGCTTCGATGGTAAAACTGCACCGAACCAATGGATCGTGATCGACATCAATAATGACCCACTTGCAACGCCACACATTTACCTATGCTGTGACCCTGTGCGTCCTTATGTATCTGCTGCTCTTCCACACGGTATTCGTCGTTTCGAATTTATGGTGATGCCTGGTGAAACTCAAGAAGAATTAAGCAAACCTGAAAACATTGCCAAACTATTGTCGAAAGTACTTCCAACGACCGATGGTATTGAAGTGATTCGTCAGCGTGTTTATACCCACAATGCCCGTATTGCAGATAAATTCCGTGTAGACCGTATTTTACTTGCAGGTGATGCTGCGCACATCATGCCAGTATGGCAAGGTCAAGGCTATAACAGTGGTATGCGTGATGCGTTCAACCTTGCGTGGAAAGTTGCAATGGTTGTACAAGGCAAAGCTGGCCCTGCGCTTTTAGATACGTACCAAGTTGAACGTAAAGATCATGCAAAAGCAATGATTGATCTTTCTGTAATGGCGGGTCATGTCCTTGCGCCACCAAAAAAATGGCAAGGTTTCGTGCGTGATGGTATCGCCTATGCGCTCAATTACATCAAACCGATCAAGCAATATCTATTGGAAATGCGCTTCAAGCCAATGCCGAAGTACAACGACGGTGCATTGATCAATAACGGTGTTAAAGACTCACCTGTAGGTAAAATGTTCATTCAGCCACATGTTCAACTTGAATCTGGCGAAAAAGTCCTACTTGATGAAGTCATCGGTAACAACTTTGCAATCATTGCTTGGGGCGTCGATCCGAAATGGGGTCTGTCAGATGCGACTATGAAAAAATGGCAAAAATTGGGCGTTAAATTTATCCAAGTATTGCCTGCTGTTCAGCTTAGCAATGAAAATCGCACCAAGTACGACAATGTGATTACGATTGGTGATATTGGTACCGATATTCGTGGTTGGTTTGGTAAAACCACTGAATCTGTTACGATTCTTCGCCCAGACCGTTTTGTTGCAGCGATTGCAATTCCACAAACTTTAGACAGCGTGAGCCAACAATTGTTTGCAAAATTGCATGCTTAATAATCTAAATAGATCTGCAAGAATTAAAAATCACCATGCATAAAGCATGGTGATTTTTTCTATAATCACTATAAACATCGCATGCTATAATCGTTCAATACATAATTATAAGCTTCGCAAAATGCAAAAAAGATTTCAGAAATTATTCATTTATAGTTTGTTGGGCTTTATTTTTATCTGTTCACTCGTTTTCGTAGAGATACATCATTTTCATGCCAATAGTTGGTTAGCTATTTTCGTTTTTTGCCTCTGTTTTCTTATTTCTTTGAATTGCTATTTATTACGCTTAGAAAAAGATGTGAACAAAAACGAAGAATCTAATTTTTTGTCCTTCCATTTATACATTTCATTTTTTTATGCAGTCATTGCCAGCTTTTTTCTCACCACAGTGATTCTTGCTTTATTTGCATTACAAACTCAATATTTTGGTCAAGATAAAAATATCATTCTAAAAGGCCAAGTCTATTCACCCACATTTACACTAGAAAAGAAGCCCTGCCGAACTCGCCTTAAATTTCCCGAAAGTGGTTGGTCTACCTTCGCCTATCTCTGTCTAGATACCAAGAAACACAACTTTTCTGGTTATTACAAACTCCATTTGAAAACCAGTTTCGCCGGGTCTACGATTCAGGATTATGATTGGATTGATGATCAATTAACATATCAGCAGCATCGTGCCTTAGATATGGATCCACATCAAAAAAGACTGCTTGAAATATATGCCAAACTTGAAAGAGATTTAGGCCCACCTCTATCTGATGATGAAGCCCATGATTTTTTAAATAGACCCAACAACGATTGAGTCTATTTAATTTAGCGCAATATATGCCATACATTATCTAGGCAATAATTAAAATCGCTTTATCATCTTAGTGATTGATATTTAAAACTCTTTCTTTTTAATTCTCAAAGAAAGAGTTATATGAATAGACATATAGCAATACCACGTTCAGCCAACAATCAAATAAGCATCCAAGTTAAACCGACTGAAACCAATGCACATCTTTTACCGATTCACGTTGCTGAATCTGCTGAATAAAAGGTTTAAATTCATCTAAATATGGCAATATTTTGAATGAAATTGCATACACCATCCAATAAGCTAAATACAAATCTGCTGCGCTAATTTTATCCCCCAACAGATATGGCTGGGCCTGCGCAAGCCCTGTTTTAATAAAATCTAAAAGTATTTTTTCATTACCAAAACTCAAACTGCCACGTTTTTCATCCATCAACTCTGTGCTAATGCCGACATTTTTCATGTCCATATATTCAGTCAGCGGACCATGACAGAAAAACATCCATTTCAAATATTCACCACGTTTTGGATTATCCAAGTCGGGTGCTAAACCTTTGTCACTGAATTTATCGGCTAAATAACTAAAGATGGCTGCAGTTTCACTGATCACGGCAGTACCATCGACCAAGCAAGGAACTTTGCCCATGGGGTTAATCTTGAGATATGCCGCTTGATGCATCTCTTCATATGGCACTTCAATAATGTCAACTTCTGACTCGATGTCTAATTCTTTTAATAAAGGCAGAATGGTATTACTGCGTGAGCGTGGATTGCTGTAGAGTTTCATTGCTGGGTTCATTGTAGATATCCTTATTTTCATCCTTGTTGTTCTATCTATGACTATACGCGGCTTTATGTAGAATTATGTTGCGTTCATCCGTGCTTTAAACACTTTCCGATACAATACGCCCGACTAATAATTACGCTAAATTTGAATTTATATTTAAAGCAAAAAGTATTTACTCCGACTTTCTGACAATCAAACAATTGAGCTCTACATCGATGAAAAATAAATATTTAATTGCCATGCTAACGGTGATTTTAATTTCAGGCTGTTCCAAGAAAACCGAAGAAATGGCAACTGAAGCCAGCGCAGATGCAAAACCTGCTCAAGTCAGTACACAGCAAGATCAAGCAGCGGAAATCACATCCAATGAGCCGTCTACCACGCCTGCAACAACACAGAAACCTGAAACTATTTTAAATGAGCAGGTCAACCCAGCCGAAGCCTCTCGTAAAATGGTTCGAGAAGCCAATGTCAGTTTTGAGTCGAAAGATGTGGTTAAAACGGCCTTAGAAATTGAAAAACTCACGCTAAGTTTAGGCGGCTTTATTGAACAGAAAAATATCGACTTTATGGTGCAAGAGAGTCAATCCTACCCGATTGCTGACGGTAAAATTAAAATCTTTGAAAAAGTAAATCCGCAAGCGGAAATGATCATTCGTGTGCCAAGTGAAAAAGCTGCACATTTCGTTAATCAACTGTTGCCCCTTATGCATTTTTTGAACCGTCAGCAATATTCGGCAAAACGCTATGAGCTAAAACTACTCGAAGAAAAAATGTCGCAAACAACGGTCGTGCCAGACCATGTAGCAGCAGCGCAAGTCAATGAAATCTCACGCCTGACTCGCTTAGAAGTTCAAGATCGTGTCCGCTATAGCACGATTGTGATTGGCTTTACTCAACCTGCCACTGTCCGTGAACATATCGATATTAACCTTGATGCTGTTGCGCAGTTAAATGGCGATAGTTTCTGGCAAAGAGCGTGGTATGGTATTCAAAAAGGTTGGCAATTTGTGTTGAGCCTACTGGTTATTCTCATTACGATTTGGCCACTCTATCTGATTATTTTTATCGGTTTGATTGCCTACCGCGTGATGAAACCCTATTTACAAAAATGGTTTAAATAAATCAGAGCGATAAAGGCAACTTATCATTGAGTCTTTGATTAAAAATACGATAAATAAAAAATCCCGAAGCGCTTAATTCAGGATTTTTTTATTTAAATCTTAGGGCAATATTTAAAGGCTTAGAAAAAGCCCATATAGAACTGCTCTTTTAAGACTTTTAAAATCAATTCGATAGCATCATTTTTACGATCTTTTCGATAGCTTGCATACAAACCAATGGTCGGCAAAGGTTCAACGGTACTTTTAACCAATATTTTATCACCGAGCAAAGGAATGACATAAGACGGTACTAAACTCCAACCGACACCCATACCGACCAAATTGACATTTAACAAAATATTGGTCGAATGCTGCACCAAGTTCACATTCAGTTTATTTTGCTTAAAGAAATCTTGAATAATTCGGTATAGCTCAGGTGATGAATGTTCATCACTAATAATAAAATCCTGATTATTCATGTTTTTAATGCTGATATGCCGCTGTTCTGCCACAGGCGAATTTTTCGGCACAATCAGCGCCAAAGGCTCAGTAAAAATCTGAACAGATTCTATATCAGGGCTTTCTTCGACATAACGGGTAAAGGCAATATCAATCTCTCCTTTACGTACTGCACTGATCTGATCGACATCCATTAAACTATGAAAATGAATTTTCAACTCAGGAAACTGAGCACGGATATTTGGCATGATATAAGGAAAGACCTTCATTTCAGCCACAGGAACAAAGCCGATATTCAGTTGTTCTTTACTGAGCTGCGCAATTTGACGCGCATCAATCATAGCTTTTTCTGCATGCTCTAAACTCAAACGCGCTTCTTTTAAAAAGGCCTGACCTTCTGCAGTCAGTTCAACTTTTCGGTTGGTTCGCATCAATAATTGCACCCCAACTTCCTGTTCTAGATCTTTAATTTGCTGACTTAAAGAAGGTTGCACAGTACACATTCGCTGCGCAGCCTTGGTAAAATTTAGCTCTTCGGCAACCGCAACAAAATATCGTAGATGTCGTAATTCCATTATTCAGCTCCTAAAGCACTGCGTTTGAATTGGTTTGCCACGAATAGACGATACATCCACGTAGTGAACAGCACCATCACCGCACAAAATAAATAGGTTGCCTGAAATCCAAAATATGCAATCAGCGCACCCATAATGACCGAACCGACAGCAAGGCCAATATCAAACAAGGCAAAAAAGGTGGATATCGCATGTCCCATTCGGGCTTTTTCTACCGTTTGAATTGCGACCGTTTGCAGGCATGGGAACACTGAACCGTAGCCGATGCCCATAAAAACGGCCGATATCCAAAGCACCCATTGATTCGTGAGAAAACTAACAATCACCAAACCAAGGGCAAAGCAAATAAAGGATGGATAGATGACTGCACTCGGGCCTTTGCGATCATAAACTTTGCCAACCCAAGGACGGATGATCAACATCGACACAGCAAAAACAATAAAAAAGATACTGGTATAAGCGAGTAAATGCTTCAACTCTGCATAAGCGGTGATAAAACTCATCACACTCGAATATGCAAACGCAGTTAGTAGTGCCACAAAACTGATGGCAAGTACCCGTGTTTCGATCACATCACGCCATTGGATGGCTGCGGATTGGCTCGCTTGATCACTTGATTTAAGTTGTACGTGTTCTTGTATTTGAACTAACCACGTAAAAATATAGCCCACTGCAACCAAGAAGGCTAATACTGCAAATAAGGTACTAAAACTGCTGAATTGAATCATACTCAGCGCTAAAAATGGCCCGATCACCACGCCTAAGTTGGTCGACATGACAAAGTAGCCCATGCCTTCGCCCTTTCGATGATCTGGGATGTAATCATTTACGATGGGAACATTGACCGTGGTTAATATACTGAACCAAAAACCATGTAAAAAACGAATGACCAACAACGACCACATGCTGTCAATCCACAAATAACTCAGCGCAAAAACGACAAAAATAAAGCCTGAAATACGCACAGAATTGGCTTTACCAAAACGTTCAATAATCATGCCGGAAAAGGGACGAATCGCAATGGATGAAACCAAAAATAGCGTCAAAGCCATACCCGCTTGCTGAATCGAACCACCCAATTCTTTCATAATATAAATGGGTAATATGGTCAGCAGCGCAAAGTAATAGCTAAATAAAAACAAGTTATTACTCAGACAAAAAACAAAAGACTTGTTCCATAACGATGCCTGATGTTGAGTAGTCATGAGGTCATTGCCTCGCTGCTACGCGTGGCTTGGTGCTCCGTAAAAATCGGGTTTAGCGCCAACTGCACCAGTCGCTTGATATAGTCTTCATCTGGCTGAGTGTTAAAGAAAATGATCTGATAATGAATCGGGCCATACAACATATCCAACATGAGTTCGAAAGGATAATCCGCGCGAATTTCGCCTCGTTGAATGGCCAATTGGATCAGCTCACGTGTCGCTTCTCGTCGAGGTAACAAATACTGTTTAAAAAACACACCCGCTGCTTCACGATGCTCCGCCAAAACCACGAGCAACGCTCGACCCACGTGCTGATTTAAAGCCCGTGATAGTTTGAGCAATTGTTGATTTAGATTGAACTCTAAACTTTGTGATAAATCGAGTTCAAACACCGACGCGGTGTGTGCTTTAAAAGCATCGAAAACCAGATCGGACTTATGCTTCCACCAACGGTAAATCGTCGATTTTCCCACGCCTGCGCGAGCCGCAATATCTTCAATGGTCATGCTTCGATAATCACTTTCCGCCAAAGCATCTGTGACTGCCTGTAAGATACATTGCTTACGCCGAGAAGTTTTTTCAGTTTCACTCATAATTTAAAAACGAAACGCTACGTATCGTTTCATAATAAACAGTATTGGACTGAATGACTATCTTTAACTGAGCTTTGAAGAATAAACTTTAGTCGCACACTCGGAATTAAAATCCGTACTGCACTTTCCAAACGAATTTCAGATTAAAAAAAGATCGCCTAAGCGATCTTTTCAAATATTCAGCCACCCAAGCGATTAGCTTTGTGTCGATTTTTTATAAATACTGCAAGAAGGATGATGATTTTCCTGTAAACGTGCCACTTTACGATGTTCCGCAGCTTCGAAACGACAACGTTTCCAGTCATTATCTAAATTCAATGCCGGAATTTGTTTCGGTTTACCTTGATCATCAACAGCGACCATTGTGAAATAGCAACTATTGGTATGACGTACTGTACGTTTTTGAATATTCTGAGCTTCAACACGAATACCAATTTCCATTGAAGTACGACCTACATGGTTCACACTTGCAAGGAAAGTCACTAACTCACCCACGTGAATTGGTTCTTTAAAATTCACTTTATCAACTGATAGTGTCACCACGTAGCTACCAGAATAGCGACTTGCACAAGCATACGCGACTTGGTCTAACAATTTTAGAATCGTTCCACCATGCACATTACCCGAAAAATTCGCCATGTCAGGAGTCATTAAAACTGACATCGATAATTCTGACTGGTCGTCTAGTGCATTCGCAATTTGATCTAATGGGGACATCTTGTTTCTCTAGACTCGTGATATAACAATGATTAATGTGATTATTATATAGATTTTAATCAAAATTAAATGTTCAAATCGGCAAAAAAAACATCATTATTATTTATAGTGATCATACCATCATTCAGTAAAATATATATCGATAACGATATACACCCGATAAACAAGTATTTATCACGCTATCTATCAGTTTTTTAATCCAAGCTATGCTGTGTTTTATATTTAAAACATATTCATTAAAACGCGTTGTTCCATCGATTCAACATAGCACGGCATTAAACTTAATCTTCTAAGACTTTTAACATCTCGAAAGATACGTTGTCATAGCTGGTTTTTTGTCCACCATCATTGGTACTTTCTAGCGTATAAGAATTATCTACATGCACATGAGTGACAATAAATACGCTCTCTTCCATCATCGCAAGCTTTACTTTTTGTCCTACATCAAGCGTTTTCATCTACAGCTACCTTTAAAATATTTATTGGTTTTAAGTATTAATAACCTGACGATATTCTAAACACTTCAACAGTATTGGTAAACGTAAGCACATGAATAAAAACGCTAATATAGGTATATACTCTTAAAATCTACGTAAAACCAATTAATATGATTTTCTTAATTAATTTCAATTAATTAACTGTATATTTTCTTATTATTACGATTTTTATATTTGGCAAATCTTTTGATTAAGACCTAAAACCAATCAACATCCAATATATTAATGATTACTAGATACTATTGAGCATGGGAAGAGCTGAGAGCAAAAATTAAAATGCTTAGCTGAAATAAAAATGCACCCTGCTAGGTGAACAGGATGCATGTCAATTTACGGATCGTACCAACCTAGTCTTTGGCTGCTAAATAAGGAATATGATGTCCCTTGCTATATTGATGTTCAGCATAAACCCGAGAAATCTCTCCAAGTTTTTCTAAGGTTGCCTCTTCACCTGCAAGCATCGTCGCTTCACGACCTTTTACATCAAATATATGTGCTTTTTCACGTAAATCAGGTTGAATCACAATGTCTGCTCGCTTGAGTTCTTCTTGAGCTAAACGATTTTGCATAATATTGATATTTTGGTTAAACAAGCCCCAAACATTCGACGTTTCGGTATGAATCGGTCGTGCCAAAATATCCACCGCAATAATAATATCCGCCCCTAAATCGCGTGCAACGTCCACAGGAACAGGGCTGACCAAGCCACCATCGACATATTCTGTGTCTTCAATAATCGTTGGAATAAACATGCTCGGAATCGACACCGAAGCACGAACAGCCTGCCCCGTATTGCCATAGTTGAACACGACTTTTTTGCCATCCTTTAACTCGGTTGCCACCACATACATTGGGGTTTTTAGCAACTCTAAAGGCACGTCATCAACTTGCTCATTGATATAATCTTCAACTTTTTTACCGTCAAAAAAGCCTTTTTTGTCCAAACGTATTTCTCGAACATCATTGGCTTTCATATTTAAGGCGATATCTCTTAACTCATTGGCACTTTTACCTGAAGCATAGATTGAACCCACAATGCTACCCGCACTGGTTCCGACAATGAAATCAGGGTGTATTCCCTGCTGTTCAAGTATTTGAATGGCGCCAATGTGCGCATAACCACGTGCCCCACCACTCCCTAAAACCAAAGCAACAATCGGACGCTTTTCCTGCTTTTTCACTTTTTTAAAGTCAATGCGGTTATTCGCCACCTGTGCAGGTGCTGCTGTATAAGTCCGAATTTGTGAGGTTGTTTCAGCGCTGATCGTTTTTGAGCCCACACTTTGACAACCCACAAGGCTGATTGCTAATGCAGTCATCAAAACAGTTATGCTTTTCATTGAGAGATATTCCAAATGCAACTCGAGATTTGAAGAGAAAAAGTAGTCTAATCAGTCCGCATTCACGTCACTGTTATTATTCGTTAATGCCTCTGACCGATGCACATTATATTGACATACAACCTAGAAAGTCATTGGCTGTCAAAATTTCAATGTCTAGCAGAATTTCCACATCAGGATTTAAGCTCTTATCTAGCAAAAAAAGCCCCGACAACGGAGCTTTTTAAAGTTAATTTTTGACTTTACCAAATATCGGAATTAACACGATCCTTATATTTTGGATGTTCATCCATCTTAAACACTGGCTCTTTTACACCACGTTTTAACTGTGAGGTGTAGTCTTTCATCAACATCAATAAGAATGGAGTCAGCAATAAAATTGCAAAGAGGTTAATACTCGCCATCACGCCCATGAAGAGATCCGCTAAGTTCCAAATCAGAGGCACACTCATGATTGAACCAAAGTACACCATCATGAGGACGAATACGCGGAATACAAACATGACCTTAGGATTGTTATTGATAAACTGCACATTACCTTCAGCATAAGCATAGTTACCGATTACTGAAGAATAAGCGAATAAGAACAAGATAATAGCAAGGAAGTCATCTCCCCATGCGCCAATCTGGCTTTCAAGCGCCATTTGCGTCAAAGCAACGCCTTCAAAGCCTGCATTTTCATACAAACCGGACGCCAAAATAATGATGGCCGTACAGGTACACACCACAAATGTGTCGACAAATACACCGAGCATTTGAACTAAGCCTTGATTGACTGGGTGTTTAACGTCTGATGCTGCCGCAGCATTGGGTGCAGAACCCATACCGGCTTCATTGGAGAATAAACCACGTTTAATGCCTTGCATCATTGCCATAGAAACCATAGCACCGAAAAAACCACCTGCTGCTGCATCAAATTCAAAGGCTTTACTGAAAATTAACTGGAAAATATCTGGGAGAATCGCAAAGTTAGCAAATGCAACATAGAAAGCAACTGCGAGATAAAGCAAAGCCATAAAGGGCACAAATCTTTCTGCAACTTTGGCGATCCGTTTAATCCCGCCAAAAATAATCAGCGCAGTTATGAGCACCAAGAATAAGCCCACCCAAGAGATTTCAAAACCGAAACCACCTAAGTCTAAAATGATGTTGGCTTTATCCCAGCCCCACGCATGTGAGGTCGCACCTGTAATCGCATTGGCTTGCACCGCATTAAAGACAAAACCATAGGTTGAAATCAGCGCGATGGCAAAAACCACACCCAACCACTTTTGCTTTAAACCTTGTGTAATGTAATACGCTGGTCCACCACGGAATTGCTGATTTTGCGTATCACGCACTTTAAAGAGCTGTGCAAGTGAAGATTCCACAAATGCTGAACTCATGCCTAAAAATGCGGTAAACCACATCCAAAACACTGCACCTGGCCCACCAATTGCAATCGCAATTGCAACACCTGCGACATTACCTACGCCGACACGACTGGCCAGTCCCGTCACAAAGGCTTGGAATGGTGTAATCCCATGTTCATCATCGCCTTCTTTACGGCTAGATTTCATCACTTGAATACTATGAAAAAATAGACGAATCTGAACTGCGCCAGTGATTAAGGTATAGAAAATACCAACCGCCACTAAGAATACGACTAAGAAATCCCAAAGCGGATCATTAAAAACTTTGACCCAGCCCATGAGAGTTGCATTTAATTGTTCATCCATAATCAATACCTAAAATGCGAATACAAAAACAAAGGCTCTAAATTAGAGCCTTAGTAGAATTAAGCGAAAAATTTGAGAATTAATTGAATAACCGTCGCATTAATTAAGTCAACAAAGAATGCACCACATAGCGGCACAATTAAGAATGCCTTATGTGAAGGGCCATACATATTTGTAATCGCTTGCATATTTGCCACAGCCGTCGGGGTTGCACCCATACCAAAACCACAGTGACCTGCTGATAAAACAGCAGCATCGTAGTTTTTACCCATGACACGGAAAGTCACAAAAGCAGCATACAAAGCCATCGTCAGCGTTTGTGCACCCAAAATGACTACAAGTGGGCCAGCGAGATCGGACAATTGCCATAACTTTAATGACAACAATGCCATCGCCAAATACAAAGATAGAGATGCATTACCAAATACATCGATAGCGCGGTCAAAAATTTGTACACGGAAAATACCCTCCAGTACATTTCGCAAAATTACACCACCAGCCAGTGCCCAAACAAATGTCGGTAATTCAAATACAGTACCTTTACTAAAATCGGTCATGAAGTCCGCAAATGCTAAACACCCTGCAAATAAACCTAATGTGGTAATCGCATTATCTGCTGTAATAAGACGAACTCGATGCGGATATTCAAACGGCACATATTCTGTTGAATTAATATCTGCTAGAGGAGTGTTATCACTTTTTTCAATTTGTTCATGAGTACGAGGCGTTGCAAGTTGATAGCGGTTAATTAATAGCTTAGCCAGTGGACCACCGATAATACCGCCAATAATCAAACCAAATGTCGCACTTGCCATACCTAAGGCTAATGCACCTTGAATGCCATGTTGAACTTCTAAAATTTCACCCCATGCGCCTGCAGTACCATGACCACCGGTAAGGGTAATAGAACCTGCAATCAAACCAATAAGAGGGTCAATACCTAGCACCGTCGCAAGACTGATACCTACGAGGTTCTGCACCATGATGAATGAAGCAACAGCGACGATAAAGATGACCAAGCCGATTCCGCCCTCTTTTAATTTGGCAAAGTTTGCACTTAAGCCAATAGAAGCGAAGAAAATCAGCATGAAACTCGTTTGTAATTCACTACTCGTTGTAATGCTATAGCCCCAAAGACTGTGTACCACCAAAGAAATAATCGCGGCAACTAAACCACCGGCAACAGGCTCTGGAATGTTATATCGGCCTAAAAAGCCAATACGATTAACTAGAAACCGTCCCAACAAAAGCACAATTACCGCTGCGATTAAGGTATAAAACGCGTTAAAACTAAATTCCATATAATTTGTCCAAAATTATTTGAATATTTTTAAAGCTCTTCTATCAGCATTAGCTGCCTTTATGGTCTGAAATACAACTACATTTTGTAATTTCAAATCAATAATGCAATTAAACGACTCAAGCTAAAGAGTTTGAAAAATATTCATCATCTGATTCAAATAAGTAAGTCTGAGCTTTAAAAATCAACTCAAAATGACTAACAAATCGCTAAAAGTTTTAAATTGAGAAACAGCCTCAAATGAAGCAAATTTAATGACAGAACATTGTGTATGTCTGTACTGTTTCGCACTATTTCTGAAAAGTCGCACATTATGCAGCCTGAACAATAAAATTTCAGTACTTTTTATTACAAAAAGTTAATTTTTCTATAATTTAAAGTTATATCCAATTGTTTTTATTTAAATGCATTCGTATTTTTTATCTATATAAAATATTAAAGATTTAAGCGTGATCTATACACTGTACGTGGTTCAACGCCTGCTTTAACCAGTACGACATCATGACTCAGGCGATTTAATGAATCTATCTGTTTAGTGCTGTGAGTTCATTTGTGTTAATACATCCTCTGTTTAAACAAAAAAAGCCTGAACTAAGTCAGGCTTTTTTGATCGATTCTGATCGATGATTTGAGCTTAGAAGCTATATTTAGCCATTAAGCCAACGCGGTCATCGTTATAAGATTCACCAGCAAAGTTTTTGCGTTTACCGTTCACATATTCCAAGCCAAGTTCAACTGGTTTTACAGGTGCGTAAATAAAGTTAATCCAAGCTTGCTGTGCTTCTTCGTTCGCATTTGAATTCAATGCATCTTTCGCATACGCGCTGCCATCATCCGCAAATAGCGCGCCGTAAGCTAAAGTCGAACGTAGTTTTTCATTAAACTTATAAGTTGCACCCACTTGTACAGCAGTGAATTTGTTTTGCTCGATGTTTCCATCTACAACAGAGTAAGCCGAGTTAGAACCATATAAATAGTTGCTGTTGCCTTCTGTATACGAGACATCACCATTCAATTTCAATTGATCAGTCACTGCATAAGATGCACCCGCTGCTACACCCCAAGCTGTTTCTGTATCATCCGCAGCTTTAGATTTGTAGTTTTCAACCAATGCACGAGCTGAAGCGGTACCTTTACCTGCAGCAAAACCTTGAGTCACTTTGGCAGTTAAGTTTGGAAGGCGATATGTCGGATCTGCAGCAACAGTCCCTTTACTATCCCCTTCTTCCGCAGAAACAAATAGTTGAGTATCTGGAGCTAATTTGTAGTTATAACGAACTTGAGGAATACGTGTAGTACCACCACCCAAGTTTGTATTGAAATCAATCATTTCTGGTGCATGGCTAGACAAGAAGTTAGATGTCGTTTGACCAAATAACCAGTTGTTAAAGGTTAAGTAACCGTGACGTAAGCGAAGTCCATCATTTGAACCACTTGCATCTGCAAAGTCGACTTCAATTTTACCGCCCACTTTATTATCACCACCGACAGGTGCTGTAAAATCTAAACCAAAACGTGTGGTTTTTGCAGTTGCGCGAAGTTTATCTCGTGCTTCTTCTTTAGACGTATGTACGTTGTTGAAGTCGTTATCCGCACCTTCAATGATGTAGTTTGCATCACCACGAACAAAACCATAAAGACTTACATCTGCACCTGTTTTAGATTTCAAGCTTGCAGCTGGAGTAGCTGGTGGCGGTGGTGGTGCAACAGGACGCGCTTTAACTTGCTGAATCTCTGTTTGTTGCTGTTGTTGAACTTGCTGCTGCGCTTTAATCAAACTTTTCAGTTCTGCAACTTCTGCACGTAATTGTTCAATTTCAGAAGTATTGCTGCCTGCATGAGCCATTGAGACCGTAGCCAAACTCATGGCAACAACAAGGGTTTTCATTGGGTGGAATACAGTTTGAGTTTTCATCCTAAGCTCTCTATTGTCCTGTCATTGTTGTATGCCCTAACTCTGGGCGCTTTGTTATTCGCCTATTTGAGCGGACAAATTTCAAGCTGCATATCCGTGCTTTAGTCGCATTAAAGTCCCAACTTGCAGCCCTTAATAACGAAATACTTGAAAGCAAAAAGCAAAAACGCTGAATCCATCACTGAAAATAGACTGAAATATTTAGTTAAAATTCAGACTTAGCCGATTCAGATGGCAAAAAAGCTCAACACTCATACCTTAAAGGTAAATATCCATACCCTATAGGTATGTCATAAAAACGATAAAATCCGACACATTACCGATAGAGGCATTCGATATGTAGTGATCTAGCATAAAGCACTGTGTTTAATGCAAATAATACTTATTTATCAGTTGCTCTATTTCATTACAATGGGACTACAGCGATCCACCGTTTCACTTTTTATTTTCAAGTGGATGATTGTTTAGAGATAAATTTCGAGTAAACAGATACTGCCCTCACAATGGGAAAATAGCACCCTCATTCATCGTTATGGATGATGAACATTTATAATGAGTGACGCGGATATTTGATCAAAATACTAGTACGTTGATGACCGACGTTTAAGTCAAATGACCTAAACATCATCACCTGCATTCAGCTCACCCCATCGTTGAAGCTTTTAAACTGCGCATAGTAATCATTGCAACAACTACAAATAGCAACATAATCAGGGCCATATTGATCAGCGCTGACCATACTAAAAAGTTCAAAAACACTCCGGCCAATAGACCACAGGCAAATTGCATACTTCCCATAATGGCACTGGCTGTGCCAGCTCGTGAGCCTTGTTCAGACATCGCCAATGCCATCGCATTTGGACCAGTGAAGCCGATTGAAGCAACACATAAGAACATGCCCAACATTACAACAATGATAGAGGAAAGATTAAATAATCCTGCCGCCAATAAGATCAGCACACCACACAATTGGAGTGCATTACCCAATTGCAAACGATGGCGAACATCCAGTCGATTTGCAAGTTTCTTATTGAGGGTTGAAAACACCATAATCCCTAAAGCATTCGCCCCAAATACATAAGCAAATTGCTGTTGGCTCAGACCATAACCATCCATTAAAATGGCAGATGAGCCACTGATATAACAAAATAAAATTGCGCCAGAAAAACAGCCTGTGAGCATCGGTTTACGGAAAGTTTCGTCCTGTAAAATCGCACCATATAAACCTAAGACTTGTTTCAAACTTAATTTTAAGCGTCGCTCAACAGGCAGGGTTTCTTGAAAGAAAAAATGTACGCAGAAAAGACAAAAAATACCGACAAGCACCAATACCGCAAATATGTATTGCCATTCAAACACCTGCAATACCCATGCGCCTAAAGTAGGTGCAATGATCGGTGCAATTGTTGTCACGATCATCATACTCGCAAAGGCTTGAGCAGAAGCTTGCATACTTAAGCGATCACGAATTGCAGCACGGGCAATCACCACACCAACACAGCCACCCAAGGCTTGCAAAACGCGAGCCGCGATCAAGCTCCATTCACTATTGGCAAAGACACATAGAAAACTGGCACAAATATATAAAACCAAACCGAAATACAGCGGTGTTTTACGCCCAATGCGGTCGCTGACTGGCCCATAAATTAACTGGCCAATCGCCAAACCCAAGAAATACGCTGGAAGACTATTGGCCACTTGTTGCGTTGTGACACCAAAATCGTCGGCCATTTGAGGCAAAGCAGGCAAATACATGTCGATTGAAAGTGGCCCTAAAGCAGTCAGCAACGCCAATAAGACGATCCAGCGTTGAGAAAATTCCTTTTGTGATTCGGCGCTTTTCATAAGAATAATTCATTTATCGCAAGCAAGTTTTGCAGACAAGTTTACACTGCACATAGTATTATTTCTTGGCTTCAATGTGAAAATTCACACGATACACATTGCTTACTGCCCCATCGCTTTAGCAAAGGAATAATTTTGAACGCCTGGCTCGCACGACTGAAACAAGCAACCTATAACACGACCTTTATGTATAACTTGCGCATGGTCATTGCCTTCGCAGGAACAGCCTTTGTCCCATATTTTTTAGATCAGCAATTGATGACCATTCCCCTCACCTTGGGTGTGGTTGCCGCAGGTCTAAGTGATATCGATGACCGCTTTTCAGTCCGTGTGCTCAATCAAATTTATACTTATATTGGGTTCTTTATTACTGCGGTATCCATTTATCTGTTGTCCCCGCATCCGATTTTATTTGCATTAGGCCTGATCGTTTCTTGTATCGGTTGGATTCTTTTGGGTTCATTGGGTCGTCGCTATGCCACCATTTCTTATGGTTGTTTGGTGATCTCCGTGTATTCCATGCTTGGGGTCGAACTTTTTGAAAATTGGTATACACAAGCAGGTTTATTGGTCATCGGTGCGATGTGGTATGGACTGCTTTCGACTTTGAGCTTTCTGCTGTTTCCAGTGCGTCAAGTTCAGGACAAATTGGCGCAAAGCTATTCGTCTCTAGGTGACTTCTTATTTGCAAAATCTAACTTGTTTGATGTCGATATGACACCGGAAAGTTATCAGCAAAGTTTGATCGAGCTGTCGCTCGAAAATGGCAAATTGATTGGCATTTTCAACGATATGAAAACGGCCTTATTAACGCGTTTAAAAGGCGACCGTGGACAAAAAGATACACGTCGTAGCCTGCAATATTATTTTGTCGCGCAAGACATTCATGAACGTGCCGATTCCGCACATATTGATTATCAAAAATTGACCCGTATTTTTGAACATAGTGATATTTTATTTCGCTTTCAACGCGTGCTCTCGATTCAAGGAAAAGCCTGTAAAGATTTGAGTATCAGCATCTTACAGCGAAAACCTTATCATCATAATCAACGCTTTAAACATGCATTCCACAATCTAAAACTGTCACTCGAAAAGCTGCGTGAAGAGCAAAAATATGATGAAGTTTGGATCAACTCTTTATTTGCTTTATACCAAAACCTAAAAGGCATAGATGCGCAATTACGTAACGTCGAAACCGAGCGTTATATTGACCGACAAGCCCTGATTGAAAATCGTTTAAAAGATGATGATTTAAAAGGTTGGGACGACATCGTCATTCGATTCAAACAACATTTGAGCCCTGAGTCGGTGCTGTTCCGTCATGCTGTGCGTTTATCGACCGTGTTATTTATTGGTTATATTTTTGTCCAAGTGACCAATATCAGTTATGGCTATTGGATTTTATTGACTGCCCTGTTTGTCAGCCAGCCGAACTTTAACGCCACCAAGCGCCGCCTCTATTTACGTATCATTGGCACATTGGTCGGGATTATTTTAGGTTATGCAATTTTATATTTTGTCCCTTCTGTCGAAGGTCAGTTATTACTGCTCATTTTAAGTGGCGTACTGTTTTTTGAATTACGCAGTAAGCAATATGCACAAGCTACTGCATTTATTACCATTTTGGCGCTGATCAACTTTAACTTAGATGGCATGGGTTTTGCCGCAGCTATGCCGCGTATGATTGATACACTGATTGGTTGTGCCTTGGCATGGTTTGGTGTGAGTTTCATTTTCCCAGATTGGAAATTCCGTCGCCTGCCTCGAACCATCAGCCGTTCGATTCAAGCGCAGTGTGATTATTTGGCCGAAGTGGTTGAACAATACAAATCTGGTCGTAATAACGGGTTGAATTATCGTGTGGTCCGTCGTGCAGCCCATAATACCGATGCAGAAGTGGCTTCACTGATTTCCACTTTAGCCACCGAACCCGATACCGATCCGACTCAAAAAGCTTTAGCCTTTGAGTTTTTGTGCCTCAATCATACCTTTATTAGTTATATCGCAGCCTTGGGTGCGCATCGTGAAAAAATTCAAGACCAACAGGTCTTAACCTTATTGGATAAAGCCACAGATGACATTCAAGGTGCATTGCTGCGTGACGAAGTTCCAGACTTATCTGCGCAAAATATGTTGCAAGAAATCCGTCAGCGTTTGTCACAAAACAGTGAGGAAGATCAAAAATCCTTGATTGTGCTACAACAGCTTTCTTTGATGTTTAACGTGTTGAACCAATTTAGCCAATTGAAACAAAATCTCAGTCATGAGCATGATCAAGCATCGACGGAACTGGCTTCACTATAATTTGGATGATTTTGGAACAATATACTCACTGAATTGGTATAAATAATGCTAAACTTTTTACAGTTTTAAATCTGTTACTTTCACTATGACCGCAAAAAATTTATATGCCTACACGCTAGAGCCAGTGGCTTATGAAATTTCTGAAGAAGAACAACGTTATGCTCAACTTGTTCTGTCTCGCAGTAACTTCAAAATTGGCAAAAAAGCATGGCTAATTATGGGTGCAATTCTTGCACTGGCACTCTTGGGCCTCATCTTTATTAAGAACTATTCAACAGTATTTTGCTGGGTAGCTATTGTCTGTGTCGTGATTTACTTCCTTGTGCGTAAATTCGGTATCGAATGGTATGCGAAACGCAAACTGAACGAAGTCCCTGTACAAGAAATTAAAGGCATTCGTATGGGTGTTCAGCCGCATGGGATCTCTATGCAGCAACGTATGGGCACAAACATGGGGACGATGACTGTCGGTTGGAAAGACATTCATGAATGGTATGACACCAAAGACTTCATCCTTTTGAACTTTAAAGTAAAGGGTCAAGACGGCGCATACATCTTGCCTAAACGTATGGATAGCAAGAAGTTTCCATTTTCGACCATTCGTAAACATTTAAATGAAACTGTAGGCCCTGCTAAACCAATTTAAGCCTAACAGACATTTGTGTATAAAAAGCCTCCTCTCTTTGGAGGTTTTTTTATGTGTTTAATTTTTGAATAATTATTGATAATTACAATAATGAGAATGAATATTACTTACTTTTTCCACATTCTCCACTAAATCATCGTTTATAATTCGTCGCAATTCAGCAACCTTTTATCAATATTAAATTCATCATGTTTAAGAAAACCCTTTTCCAGATTCACTGGTTCTTGGGGATTAGTGCCGGCTTAATACTCTCGCTTATGGGGGTTACAGGTGCCATTTATTCCTATGAACAGCAAATACTTAAAGCAATCAATCAGGACAGTTTTGTGGTTCAGGCTCAACAGCAGCCTAAACTAACCCCTGCTGAGCTTTATCAGCACTTTAGTCAGTCTGATCCTGACATGAAAATTAACAGCATCTCTATTGCCTCAGATGCTACCGCCTCAAGTACCGTGAATATTGTCAAAGAAGGTGCTCGTCGTGGCTATAACATGATGGTTAACCCCTATACAGCCGAAGTTTTACCTGAAATCAAAGGTCAAAAATTCTTCCAGTTTGTACAGCAACTACACCGTAATTTAACCGTTGGCCCTGTAGGTAAACAAATTACGGGCGCATGTACACTCATGCTGATTTATTTTGTATTGAGTGGTTTATATCTGCGCTGGCCAAAAAGACATTCTGTAAAACAATGGCTTGCAGTAAAACCGAAGCTCAAAGGACGTAATTTCCTATGGGATTTACATGCAGTCGTCGGCACATGGGTGATTGTTTTTTATCTCATTTTGGCATGTACAGGTCTGTACTGGTCTTATGATTGGTGGCGTAATGGCATGTTTAAAGTCATGGGCGTTGAACGTCCACAGCCCCAATTGCAAGAAGGTCCAAAAACGAATGGACAACCTGCTGAACAGGCGGGCGAAAAGCAAAGCGCTGAAAAACAAGCCACTGAAGCAGGACAAACTCGTGGTGAACACCAAGCACGTTCTGAAAGAAACCCTGCAACGTCGAGTCCCTCTGAACACGGCTCTCAAGAAAACAAACATGGTGCTGAAGGTCGCGGAGAAAAACGTGGTCTAAAACCTAAACAAGTAAATATTGCTCTTACGCAAAGTTGGAACGGCTTTAATCAAAATATTGGTCGTGAATACTCAAGTGTCACTTTTAATATTCCGAAAAAAGCCAATGGTGAATTAGAGATTAACTTCGTCGATGCAGTCCCTCAACATGAGCGTGCTCGCAACAAAGCGACTTATAACTACCAAACGTCTGCACTCACCGATATCGAGTTATACGAAGATAAAAAGTTGAATGAAAAAATCATGACCAGCATGTTGCCTGTGCATCGTGGTAGTTTCTTCGGACCGATTTATCAGTTCTTTGTGGTTATTGCATCCCTCATGATGCCGCTGTTCTTTGTCACAGGATGGATGCTCTATCTCAAACGTCGTAAACAGAAAAAACTGACACAGCAAGCCCGTCAAAGCTTAGCACCAGTTACCATCGACCCCAATGCACAGCCTTGGTTAATTTGCTATGCATCACAAACAGGTCAGTCTGAACAATTGGCATGGCGTACAGCAACAAGCTTGCAAGAGGCTCGTCAGCCTGTCACAGTGAAAGCTGTTCAGCAACTTTCAGCAGATGAATTAACGCAAGCCTCTCAGGTTTTATTTGTTGCAAGTACCTATGGCACTGGCGAAGCACCTGACCTTGCTTCAAGCTTTGAACATAAACTGATGACACAAAACCTCGATTTGAGTCATGTTCAGTTTGCCGTATTAGCTCTAGGTTCTGAAGAATATCCCGATACTTTCTGTAGCTTTGGTAATGCGATTCATCGCTGGATGCAAAGTAATGCTGCGAAGCCCCTATTTAACACGATTGAAGTCAATAATGGCGACACCCAAGCCATTCAAGCATGGAATAGCGCTTTAGCCAAAGCGACTAAACTTGAACTTCAGCACATGCAAATTGAAAAAACTTTTGATGCATGGACATTGAGCAAACGTGATTTACTCAACCCGAACAGTTTAGGTGCACCTGCATTTAATATTGAGTTAAAACCGCAACATGAAGCCAATTGGCAAGCGGGTGATATTGCAGAGATTCAGCCGGGTAATAGTGCTGAACGTATTGCAAACTTCATGCAAAAGTACCAAATTCAAAGTCAGCAAGTGGTTGATTCTACTCAGCAACGTATTGAAGATGCATTATGGGATCGTAACCTAAATACGGATGTTGAACCCTTTGCCAACCTTGATCATTTGCTTGAACAGCTTCCACCGCTTCCAACTCGTGAATACTCCATTGCCAGTATTCCAAGTCAGCAAGTATTACGCTTAGTGGTGCGTCAGCAGTCCAATGCGGATGGTGAACTTGGCTTAGGCTCAGGGTGGTTAACACAACATGCTGCGATCAATAGCACACTACAACTGCGTATTCGTACCAATGAATCATTCCATCTGATTGCAGATAATCGTCCTGTGATTTGTATTGGTAACGGTACAGGTATTGCTGGTTTACTCAGCCTGTTACATACACGAGTTCGTCAAGACTATACGCAAAACTGGCTGATTTTTGGTGAGCGCCAACGCGCACATGATTTCTTTTATCAAGACATCATTGAAGCATGGCAAAACACGGGCTTAGTACAACGCATAGACCTCACCTTCTCTCGTGATCAAGCGGAGAAGCGCTATGTGCATCATGAGCTACGTGATCAAGCGGTCTTATTAAAATCATGGGTAGAACAAGGTGCCGTGATCTATGTTTGCGGTAGTATCAACGGTATGGCAACGGACGTTGACCACGCACTGATTGATATATTAGGTGAAGATGTCGTGGCTGAACTGCGTCAAGCTGGACGTTACTGCCGTGATGTTTACTAATAAGATGTTTACTAATCAATAGCCCCAACTCAAAACCAGACCTCGTGTCTGGTTTTTTTCACGCTATACTTAGGCCAAATACGAATACTGCTTTAATTTTTTGCATGAAAAGAATACTACTGCTTTGTGTAGGCTTGCTGCTCTGCGTAGACGCCATTTGGTTACTTACATTAGATAAAATTCATTTAGGCATTCTTTTACCCTTAGTCATTGGGTGTATTTTTCTTTTATCTGGACTATTTGCAACGCAAATCCACAATATTTTAGATCAATCTCCCAAACTCGAAAGGCTCTGGCATGCTGCATGGTGGTTGTTTTGGCTTTGGCTATTGAGCCTTTTGCTGTTTTTTGCGTATTTACACTTCAATAGCCAGCAATCCAGGCCATTTACTTCCGTCCAAGCCATCATTGTTTTGGGTAGCGGTATTGAAAATGGTCAACCCTCTCCGACCTTAAAGGCACGTCTCGATGCCGCAGCACCGTATGCCTTGAAACAGCCCAATACAATTATGATCATGACGGGTGGTTTAGGCTTTAATGAAAAAATGACCGAATCTTCTGTCATGAAACGCTATTTACTTCAACACTATGATATTTCAGCCGCACGCATATATGAAGAAAGCAGAAGTACCAGTACAGAATTCAATCTGATCAATAGTAAAATGATTTTAAAACGACATCAGATTTCGCTTGATGCCCCCATTGCGATTGCCAGTAGTGATTTTCATCTCCCACGTGCAAAAGCAATTGCACGAAAGTTAGGCTATACACAGGTGTATACCATTGCAGCGCCAACACCGCTGTACATCCGCTACAATTCTTGGCTACGAGAATATTTTGCCTTTTTGAGCGGATTTGTACTCAACGAATATTAAAAAAAGCCCTTGTTCGATTAGTGAACAAGGGCTTTTTTATGCTGTAAATAAACCATTAATTTAAACGAATGCTACGTGGCAAAGGAATTTTAAGGTTTTCAAAGATTTCTGGTCGCTGCTGGTAGACTTGATATAAATAATTTTTAATATCTAACAGCATCTTTTCAGGTGCAACCAAAATATTTTGCCCTTCTGGGGTCAAATCTAAAGACACCGTAGTGCTCTCGCTGCGTAAAAACGGAATGACTTTTTCGATAAAGTCTTTTAATGAAATTTCCTGAATTTCATAATTGGACCAATTGTCTTTAATTAATAAACGTGCCAAACCACGGTTTTGCCAAATGGCGAAGGAACGTTGACCTGTAGGTGTCGCACAAAGTGCCCAACCATCTTGATATAACGCAATCACGCCACCTTGAGCGACCATATTTTCAATAAATTGTTTATAGGTTTCTTGAGGATTGTAATTTGTAGTTTGAGTTTTAGACGCTGCCTTGCGCTGATATGGATTTCTCATAGATCACATACAATATTAAAATTATTATAGAGCGGATTCTATGTAAATCAGAAAATTTAGGCAAGCTTTTGGAGAAAGAAGTTTCTATAGAAGAATATGGTGGGCGCTGACGGGATCGAACCGCCGACATTCTGCTTGTAAGGCAGACGCTCTACCAACTGAGCTAAGCGCCCTGAGCGAAGAGTAACAAAGCGAAGCTTTGTCTGAGCGCAAGAGAAAAATCGAAGATTTTTTCTAAAGGCATTCTCTTGAACAGAGATTTTTAAGATAAATGGCGCAGCGGACGGGACTCGAACCCGCGACCCCCGGCGTGACAGGCCGGTATTCTAACCAACTGAACTACCGCTGCATCACGTAGTTTCTTTCGAAACACAACCAATATCATAAAGATATGGTGGGCGCTGACGGGATCGAACCGCCGACATTCTGCTTGTAAGGCAGACGCTCTACCAACTGAGCTAAGCGCCCTTAAAGGGTACAACAATTATATTCTTTTAAATGGCGCAGCGGACGGGACTCGAACCCGCGACCCCCGGCGTGACAGGCCGGTATTCTAACCAACTGAACTACCGCTGCATCGCAAAAAATATGGTGGGCGCTGACGGGATCGAACCGCCGACATTCTGCTTGTAAGGCAGACGCTCTACCAACTGAGCTAAGCGCCCTCAAAAGGTCTATCATGTAAATGGCGCAGCGGACGGGACTCGAACCCGCGACCCCCGGCGTGACAGGCCGGTATTCTAACCAACTGAACTACCGCTGCACTTACACAATGTCGCTATTGTGGTTCAAACGAATTAAGATTTAAAGTGGCGCAGCGGACGGGACTCGAACCCGCGACCCCCGGCGTGACAGGCCGGTATTCTAACCAACTGAACTACCGCTGCACTCTAAATATCTTAACTCTGAAAAGGTTTGGTGGGCGCTGACGGGATCGAACCGCCGACATTCTGCTTGTAAGGCAGACGCTCTACCAACTGAGCTAAGCGCCCTTTTCAAAACATGTTCATCGTTTGATGAGGTGCATTATAGAGAATCCTCACGGTCTGTCAAACGCTTTTCTAACTCTTTTCCACTTTTTCTGTTTGAGTGATTAAAAAATAAGTTATATTGCGGAAAAATCAGTATTTTTGAACATTTTTTAGCTATAAACCTGTAAATTTATTACTAAAAATATGACTTATATTCTGCATCATTCACATAAAAAACAGTTTTTCGCGTGGACTCATTACTAATCATTCAGCGAACCGACGATTAATTCACCACACACACTGCATTCTAAAACACCTTAGTGTACAAAATACATTCAAACACGATTTTCTGTTAGTTTGCGAGCATTAGTCCTGACAAAAGTCCTGACAAAAAAACGCCTTTCAAACTCACTTTAATTCTTCAAACCCATGGTTTGATGTCATGAACTTCTGTTTTCATGGCTTGTGCTTTTAACGACGTGTTCAATGTTCAGTGATGTAAACCAGCGCATTTAATGGAATCAATTGATAAAGTTCTACAACATCGCTGTTTCGCATGCGAATACAACCATGCGACATCGGTATACCCATAGGCTCTCTATCTGGTGTGCCATGAATATAAATATAACGCTGATAAGTATCACAGCCCTCACCTGCATTAAAGCCGGGTTCTAAACCACTGAGCCATAATATTCGAGATAAAATCCAATCCCGATCAGGGTGTGATGCAGCAAGTTGCTCGTCGTAAACCTCTCCGGTCCACTGACGTGCTTTAAAAACTGCATTTTGAGGATGTTGTCCACCAAACTTTTCAGCCACTTGATGCCAGCCTCGTGGCGTCTTTCCACTATTTTCCTGCTCACCAATGCCATTTTTACCCGATGAAATTAGATAAAACTTATTCAGTTTCGGCAAAGTTAAAGTTTGATCTTTCAAGTTAATCAGGATATCTGCTTGATCTTGGGTATATTCAGACATGCTCTTGCTCTTTCTGCTTATCTTTATCTTGTGGTTGTGTCTGCGGCGATGTTTCAATAGTCCGTATCTGATTTGGCTCAGGTCGTGTCCATAACCAAATGCCAACGATCAACATGGTTAAGTCAGTGAATATCTTGACGGCAATCGGTGCAGAAGTAAAAAGCATAATCAGACCACTCACCAACATCATGATTGATGCAAACCATTTTGCTTTGCGTGGGACTGTGCCATTTTCGCGCCAAGCGCGTAAGGTTGGCCCATATTTAGGATGATTCAACAACCACGCATCCATTTGAGGCCAACCTTTTGAAGCCGCCCATGCCGCTAATATTAAGAAGACTGTCGTGGGCATTCCCGGCAATAAAGCCCCTATAAAGCCTAAAATGACAAAGACAACCACTAAGCTTCGCCAAAACAACGTCTTCATACCGCTACCCTGAACTTTCAATTCAGGTAGTATAAGATGTTTTTAACAATTATCCGTTGTTATTCTGCATTATTCAAAAGGTTTCAATATGGCTGTAGCCCCGACAACGTCGTCTTATTTTGAGCCATGGTTGCAATTTAAACAGCCCTTAGTTCGCCAATTGGCTTTCTGTATTGCTAGCCCAAATATTCTGCAGCAAATTCCCAATGAACTCGAAATCCGTTATCCCTTTCATTTTCATCCAAACGAGCTTTGGCATAAATATTTTGAAGCCTACCTTCCCCGTTTAAAACAACTTGAACAACACCCAAGTGAATTAGTAGAATTTTTACAAAAATTAAAAAGTACTCGCCTTGGTTTACGTTTCGAAATGTTTATATGGTTTTGGCTTCTCGATCACCCATACCATCCCTACCAGATACTCGGACATAGCATTCAAAAAATTGACGGCCCTCGTACAGTAGGTGAACTCGATTTTGTTTTAAAAAATACCGAAAGTGGTAAAGTTGAACATTGGGAAGTGGCTTTAAAATATTATCTAGCCGAGCGCGATTTTCAATTACCCTATTGGTATGGCTTAAATCGTAGTGATACTTTGGCTCGAAAGCTTAATCATTTCACCCAAAAACAATTCCAATTTGATGAAGCACTTGGGCAGCAGATTCAACAACGCTATTGCGTTTTAAAGGGCCAATTATATTTACCTATTCAGCGTACCAGCACATTGCCAAACTGGGTCAATCCTGCGCGTAGAATAGGTCAATGGGGACATGTCATTCCCTCAAAAAGTCAAGGTTACTATCGCCTACAACGACATGAATGGATTTGCGTGCAGCAGCAACCGACAAGTACAACCGCACATTGGTGGACAGATGGTTTATATAAAAAAGACAGTGATGAAAGCTATTATATGTATAGACAGCCACGCTTGATCTTGCCGCAAACGATTTAAGACCCAATGCACCATTTAGTAGAAATTTACATTTATTTACTCAACCACCGTAAAAACCACCTACTGTTTGATACGGCTATTTTTTAATCTAAATCTCACAACAGAATAATTTAGTCTTCTAAAAATTATTCTTTCATAATGGAGATTACATTCAATGAAAAAAATTTTAGCTGCATCACTTATGGTTGCTTTCGTACTGACAGGTTGTAATACAGTAAAGGGTATGGGTAAAGACGTATCTAAAGCTGGAGATGCTGTAACCAATACTGCTGAGAAAACTTCGGAAGAAATTCGCCGCAATTAATTTCTTTCCCAAGAATTTATAAAAGAGCCCTATTTTTTAAATAGGGTTTTTTTACGTCTAAATTTCCCTTCGCTTGTCGATTCGCCTATTATATTGCGACATTTTTGACTTCTGTATTTAGCATGACCTCAACAGCAACTCTTGATCTCAGCCTAGAACTACTTCGCCAACCGTCGGTGACACCGATTGACCATACCTGCCAGAACATTATGGCGGATCGTTTAGCCAAAATTGGCTTTAACATTGAAAATATGCGTTTTGATGATGTAGATAATTTTTGGGCACGTAAAGGGACTGAAGCACCAGTATTTTGCTTTGCAGGTCATACGGATGTAGTACCTACGGGTAACTTGGATGCATGGGGTTCTGACCCATTTCTTCCTGAAATTCGCGACGGTAAACTGTATGGTCGTGGCAGCGCAGATATGAAAACCGCGTTGGCAGCTATGGTTGTGGCTTCAGAACGTTTTGTTGCAAAGCATCCAAATCATAAAGGTTCGATTGCATTTCTTATTACCTCTGACGAAGAGGGTCCTTCGATCAACGGGACTGTCAAAGTTGTTGAAACTTTAGAAGCGCGTAATGAAAAAATGACTTGGTGTTTGGTGGGTGAACCATCTAGCACCAACACACTTGGCGATATTGTTAAAAATGGTCGTCGTGGTTCGCTAAATGCCAATTTAACGGTTAAGGGTAAACAAGGGCACGTTGCTTACCCACATCTAGCGGTCAACCCAATCCATACTGCTTCAAAAGCCTTGGCTGAGCTTTGCGATACCGTGTGGGACAATGGCAACGAATACTTCCCTGCAACGTCTTTCCAAATTTCCAATATCAATGCCGGCACAGGTGCAACCAACGTTGTTCCGGGCACGATGAATTTACTCTTTAACTTCCGTTATTCAACAGAAGTAACGGCAGATGAACTCAAAGCACGTACTTTGGAAATTTTAGATCGTCATGGCGTTGAGTATGACATCTCTTGGACCTTATCTGGTCTTCCATTCCTCACCCCTGTCGGTGAGTTAGTGAATGCCGCACGTGATGCCATTCGAGATGTTACAGGGACTGAAACAGAACTTTCGACCAGTGGTGGTACTTCTGATGGTCGATTCATTGCACCTACAGGTGCGCAGGTGCTTGAATTGGGTGTTTTAAATGCCACGATTCACCAAATCAATGAACATGTCAATGTGGAAGAATTGGAGCCACTTTCTGAAATTTACGAAAAGATTTTAGAAAACCTGTTGGCTTAAATATTCCCTGCATAGTCAAAAAAAAGGAACTCCATTGAGTTCCTTTTTTTATATCGCGTTTTGCAAATATTAAGCTGCTTGAAGCCCAATACTGTTTTGAATATTAGCTAAATTTGGAATATGAAATACCTGATCGGCCATGCGTACATATTGGAAAATATTGGCGTCTTTCACAGCTTTTTCTTCATCAACCACTTCAGAAATACGCAGACGAATGGTTTTCGGCATTTCATTACACATCAGTGCAAAACGCTGCCCAACATCATCACCTTCAATCACCAAAGCCACACCCTGATTTTTGGCAGGATCATTGACTGAGAAAACAGGCAATTTCAATTCATGCCATTCAACAAAAGGAACCTTGGTTGCACTATCGAGCGCTGATAGCACAATATTTTGTGGCAACAACATTGGCTCTTTACCATGACAATCAATGATATATGCATCGATAAACCCGGTAGATACCGTAATGAGATGTTGCAGTTCCTGTTGATCAATTTTATCGCTGACAATCTGAGAAACAGTATTTTGGCTCATAGATTACCCCTGCTTTTCTGCAATTAAAGCTTCAATATTGGCAAGCAATTCAGCTTCTTGGAATGGTTTACCCATATAGTGAGTCACACCTAAGCTAAATGCACGCTCACGATGTTTTTCACCTGTACGTGATGTAATCATAATGATTGGCAGCTCACGGTGAATGTCATGGTGACGGACTAAGTTAGTCACTTCGAAACCATCCATACGTGGCATTTCAATATCGAGTAGCATCAAGTCTGGACGGACATTTTCAAGCTGTTCAATTGCATCCACACCATCTTTCGCTGTCACAATGTCATAACCTTGACGTTCAAGTAAGCGTGAAGTCACTTTACGTACAGTTACCGAGTCATCGACAATCATCACTAAACGACGCGCATTGGCTTGACGGCCCAAATCACGCTGTTCAGCTGAATGTTTAACACGCTGCGTAGTTTGAATTTGACGTGCAATATTTTGCCCATCCAAAATCAAACATACATGACCATCACCTAGAATCGTGGCACCTGCAATCGCGGCTACACTGGTAAATTGTTGACCAATTGGTTTCACCACGATTTGAGAACGTGAACCCACCAGCTGATCGACCAATAAAGCAATGGTTTGACCACTGTTGCCTTTAATTAGTAGTACAGGCAATGAATGGCCGACATTATTTAAACGTGGAATTGGCTGATTACCCACAAACTCTGATAGATAACGTAGTTTGTAATTGGTGTTGTCAATTTTAAACACGTCATCCTTACTATTGAAGTAAGTTTCGAGTGCCGTAGGTGCAATACGGACAATACGTTCAATTTGCGCTAATGAAATCGCATATTGCTGATCGCCCGCTTTCACCATCAAGGCATCGCTGACCGCTACTGTGGTTGGTACACGAATGGTAAAGGTCGTCCCTTTACCTAACTCAGACTCAACGGAAACATGACCACCCAAGGCTTTAATTTCACTTTGCACCACATCCAGACCAACACCACGACCCGAAATTTGCGTTACCGATTGTGCCGTTGAGAAACCTGGATGGAAGATCAATTGCAAGATTTCTTGTTTATCGAGGAACTGATCCGCTTTGATTAAACCAAGTTTTAAGGCTTTGTCTTTAATTTTGGTTTCATCAATCCCTTTACCATCATCACTGAAAGACACCAGTACATCAGTACCCTGACGACTAATGTTCAAGACGATGCTACCTACTTCTGGCTTTTTTAAAGCCAAACGGTCAGCAGTATCTTCTAAACCATGGTCGACCGCATTACGCAGCATATGTTCAAATGGTGTCACCAAACGCTCTAAGATCGTACGGTCCAATTCACCTTCTGTATTTTGAACAATCAATTCTGCAGGACGGTTCAAGGTCGAAGAGGTTTGACGCACAATACGTTGTAAACGTGGTAACAAACGATCAAATGGCACCAAACGGGTACGCATCAGACTTTCTTGAATTTCTGACTGAATACGTGATTGTTGTAATAGCAAACCTTCCGCATCACGGATTTTTTCTGCCAAAGTACTCTTGAAGTCAACCAAATCCGACGCAGATTCGGCTAGAGATTTTGACAATTGGTTAATCGATGAATATTGGTCCATCTCCAATGGGTCGAAATCCGCATAGCGTGAATTTTCAGAACCATGTTTGGCAATAATTTGTGACTCAAGCTCACCATCCATTCGACGTAACTGGTCAGCAAGTCGCTTAATTGCTAACTCCATTTCATTCAAGGTATTGCCTAGCTGACCTAAGTCCATCTCAATACGTGAACGGTTAATCGAGTTTTCGCCTGATAAGTCAATCATCTTCTCGACGAGATCAGCCGAGATACGAATCATCTCATTGCTGTTATCAGACGAATTGGCTTCAGACCATTCACCCAACATAGATGGAGGTTCAACACCATCACCTTGAATAAATTCAAAGCCTTTACTGACAATACCTTGTTCTAATTCTGCAACACGGTTTGGCAATTGAACCGTAACATCCACATACTGAATGGATTCTAGGCTCAATTTGATGCTGTCAAAATTACTATAGTCGTGGTTGAAGATCGCTTCTTTTAACCATGCCAACGTCGTTTTGAGTAAGCCGTCATATGCATTTGAGTTGAAATGATGAACCGCGAAATGCTCAAACGTCGTCTCAAGTTGATACGCAATTGCGGCAACAGGTTCATTTTCAACCATACGCGCACCACCCTTAATACTGTGGGCAGCACGTTGTAATTGAAGCAATACGTTACGGTCACTACGTTGTTCAGTCCATTGATTTAATAATTGAACGGCTTGTTCAAGAATTTCCTCAGACTCTTCAAGGAAGGTTTCTTCCATGACAGAACGTAGATCGTCATCTGGATGCTCAACATGTTCAGCAACCGCATGTTCAAGATGTTCAACAGCAGACTCAGTGTGAGCAGTCGTTTGAGCTTCAACCACTGCTTCTGCAGTGTCTTCAGCAACATCCATCGGCTCTGACACCGATACATCTGGTTCTACTGCTGTTTGTTCAGTTTCAGCAGAAATAGGGGCCGAAGCCAATGCAACAGCTTCTGAACGCTCTCCTGCCACAATTGACTGAATATTCTTGAGAATATCGATCACATTATTCGCTGGGTAGTCGATCCCTTGGTCACGAATGGTTTGAATACGATCTGAAATATCATCCTGCACTAAACGAATAATTTGAATTAACGCAGGCGTAATCGAAATTTGCTGACGAATAATGCGCTCATAAATCGACTCTAATTCATGCGAAATTAAACCCACATGAGACGCGGCAATCATATTTGCACCACCTTTTAGGGTATGCAAATAGCGCATTAAATTATTCAAAGCTGAAGTATTGGTCTGATCACGTGTCCAAGTACTGAGGTCTTGGTCAATCCCCACCAATAATTCTTCTGCCTCTTCAATAAAGATCCCTAAAAGATCTTCATCAAAGTCATTATTCGCATCAGCCGCTTGCATCTGTTGATGATCAAGTTGAATACGCTGACTTAATTGTGCAAAGTCTACTGCTGTTGTATTTGCAACAGCGGCTTTATCTTCTACTGTGGCAACAGGTTCAGCAACTACATGAGCTTCTGATGTAGTCGTCGCTGCAACTGCTTCAATGTCTTGTTGAACAAATGCAGTCAGCTCATTTAAGAAACGCTGAACCTCTTCACTTAACACTACACGCTGACCCGCAGCTAAAGTGTCAAATAAGTGAATGAACTCTTGATGTGCTTGCGCAAATAACTCATAGCCATAATCAGCATGGAGCAATTCAGGCTTTTCAACTAAAGACTGATACGCTGCACACAGTTGAGTTGTGAAATCATGAATACCAACAGACGCACGATTATCCGTATGTTTAATCAACTCTAAAGCTTGCTGACTAAGCTGTTGAATATAGTCTGGGAATTCAGCAAGTGCACGTTTATCAAACTCAAATTCAGCATCTAATAACTGATCAATATTTAATTCGATTAGTTTAGAAACCAAACCTTGTGGATTATCTTCAGGCGCCAATTGATCTTGGCTAGCAAAACCATAATCATCCCAAGCGGCTTTGAAGGTTTCATAAATAGATGCAAGATTTGCCTTATCTCCTGAACGCAGCACGTGTAAATAATCACGAACAAATTCAGCATATTGAATCAATAAAGCAGTTTCTTTCGAGCTCGATACGATTTCGTCTTGCAATAAAGTTTTGAATAAATTTTCAACTTTTGAACTGGCTTCAAAAATCTCTTCGATTTGTGCCATCGACGAACTACCACGTAAGGTGTGTAGCGCGCGAATCAAGCCATTATAGTCTTGTGATTTACTGTCATCAGATTGGAGGAACTGATCAATCGTTTGTAGATGTTCTTCAGCTTCTTCAATAAAAATGCTCACTGTCTCTTCGACCAGTGACGCATCTGCATCCACTTGCTCAAGAACAGGTTCTGATTCAACGACCACATCAATCGTGCTTTCAAGCACTTCTACAGGTGACGTAGCTTCAACATCAGTCAGTTCTAAACCAGTGACATCATCTTCAGATTTTAATTGATCTGCCAGTTTTAATAATTCTTCGAGTGCAGGCTCAAGGCTGATATTTTGTTGTAATTGTTGCCCCATTAAAACCAATGGACGTAAGTCAACATCCAATTCGGCAACATTTTTAAACCGTGGATAGAGCTTATATTGATAAACATTTAAAACTGTTTGTGCAAACTTTTGAACGGTCGGCGTTAACTGTACCGAACCCGCAATAACACGGTTCAGCGTATCTTCAACTGCCCATGCAGTTTCACCCGCCGATTTTGCCCCGACCATACGACCCGAACCTTTCAGGGTATGGAAATGACGACGAATCGTCGTTAAAGTGTCTTTATCTTGTGGATTTTCCAACCAAGTTGTAAATAAACCCGCTAGTTCTTCAAAGATTTCTTCTATTTCTTCAACAAAAATCTCTAAAATTTCTGCATCTTGATCAAGATAACTATCTTCAGGAAGCGTAGTTGTTTCAACTAAATTTTTTAATATTTCTTTCATAGCTAAGGCTTCTTATGTTTTGCCACCAAGAAGGTTGCTCAAACTTAATTGTAACCATCACCTAAGACTTAACTGTGACGTTAAGTTCACCTTATCGATGTGTTATCTGTAATCGGTGCAGTACCCTAACCGTAGCTAAGGTACTGCAGGTTTGCGCCTGACTTACTCTGGGAGTTTAAAGTCAGATACAGATTCACGTAATGATTCAGCCATGTTCGCCAATTCAGATACCGAACGTGCAGTATCAAATGTTGCACTGGTGGTTTGCGAGGTAATTTCTTGTACAACGTTCATCGTTGTCGCAATATGACCTGCTGAAGCAGACTGAAGTTTTGCAGCATCCGAAATGTTTGCAATCAGTTTCGCCAAGTTACCCGATACAGACTGAATTTCATCCAGTGCTACGCCGGCATCCTTAGACAAGTTCGCACCACGTACAACTTCCGAAGTCGTTTGTTCCATTGAAATTACGGCTTCGTTAGTATCCGTTTGAATGGTTTTTACCAAGCCTTCAATCTGTTTGGTTGCAGACGCTGAACGTTCCGCAAGACGCTGTACCTCATCCGCTACCACGGCGAAACCACGACCTGCCTCACCCGCCATCGACGCCTGAATTGCTGCGTTTAATGCCAAGATGTTCGTTTGGTCGGCAATATCGTTAATCAGTGCGACAATGTTACCAATCTCTTGAGAAGACTCACCCAAACGTTTAATACGTTTTGAAGTTTCTTGAATCTGCTCACGAATCGTGTCCATACCTTCAATTGAACGGTTTACAACATCTGCACCGTTTGCAGCAATTTGTACTGAACGTTCTGCTACGACAGCTGATTCTTCAGCGTTCGAAGATACTTGGTCAATCGACATTGCCATTTCGTTAATCGCGGCAGATGCACCAGCAATCTCTTGCGCCTGATGTTCAGATGCTTCTGCAAGCTGGTTGGTAATACCCTGCGTATTCGCGGTATATTGCGCAACTTCTTGAGAAGTTTCTGTAATACGCGATACAAGGTCACGTAATTGGTCGATTGCGAAGTTAATCGAGTCGGCAATCGCACCAGTAAAGTCTTCAGATACCGTCGCATACGAACGTAAGTCACCGTCTGCAAGATCGGCAATTTCATCGAGTAAACGTAAAATCGCGTTCTGGTTACGGTCATATTCTTCTTGAAGACGGGTTACACGGAATTTATCCGATTGACCACGTAAAGAAAGAAGTTTGAACACACAGATCAAGAAGGCAGTTAAAGCAAGAATCAACAGTACCGCAGGTAAAATGGTTTTCAGACCAGTACTAGAAGACAATTGATTTAGGTTACCCAACAATTTGTCTGACTCAGCAAAAATTTGTGAAGATGCTTTACGTACGTTCACAATTTGTGTTGAGTTTTTCAAAATCGTCGCAGCCGCTGATTTCAATACGTCATCATATTCAGCTTTAATACCTTCAAGTGACTCACGTAATTCAGGGCTTTCAATACGTTGTACACCAAGCTCTGTACTACCATCCAATTGAGCATTTAAGTACAAACCGAAGGTTTCAGTATCGGCACTGAAGTCATCCGCAGACTCACGTGAGCTATCAGAACCTGAAAGTACCGAACTGATCGAACGTAAAATACGTTCTGCAATGAATACTTGGTTTTTCGCAATAACCACCTGGTTCGAAGGCATGTCTTGACGTGCCATTTGGTCGACCATCAAGTTATATTCAGCCTGAATCCCCGGAATGGTTTCACCAATCGCGATGTTCGTGTCATATAACTTGTTAATGATTTTTTTTTGCGAAGTAATCAAGTCAATACTTTTTGAAACTTCAGCCCACTGCGTATCTACAGATTTCAGCGCATCGGTATTTGCATGAATATCTTTTACAGTTTCTAAGTTTTCTTTGAACGAATCTTGAGAAGCAATTAATTTTTTCATTGCATCTTCAGTACCTGAAGCAGTTGCCTCAGTTGCTTGACGCGAAATTGTTTGCGAAAGAAGACGGAGTTCACCCAAACTTTGCGTTAATTGGTTACCGCGAGGAACGCTATAGAATAGGTATAATAAAATGATCGTTGCCAGTACTAATGAACCAATCGCACCATAAATAAATGGTTTGGATTTTTCACTATCACCAAAAACTCGAGATAATTGATCTGTCTGTGATTGCAGTTTTGCCAGAAAAGCATTACCGCCTTTACGACCACTGGTGCTTTCACCCGTATTTTTCTTTTTAAGTTTAAAGCCCATTCAGCTTCTCCCCGATTACGCCTTCTTTCGTTCGTGCGCGACAATTAATTTATAAATTTTATAGATGCGTTCATGTATTTTGGATTTTGCAGTAAACGACTGAAGAGAAATACATTCCACTGCTGGTTATGCTGGTGGAAATACCCCTGACAATATTCCTGTAAATTTCGATCCAACTCATTATGTTTAGAAAAATAACTTTTCTTATTAAAGTGTTGAATACCCAAAACTTGATCGACTACCAAACCGACATAATGGTCATTATGACTAATACATAAAACTTTTTGAGTGGGTGAAAAACTACTTCGATGCCCGGTTATATATTGTGCTAGGTCAGACAAAGAAAGTAAGCGTCCCCGAATATTGGCTAGTCCCATCACCCAAGGTTGGGTATTGGGAACTGGCGTATATTTTGGTGGGTAGATCACTTCAGCTACTTCACCTAAAGGAGCAACGTAATATTGCCCCATCATCTCAAAAGCAATGCCTGACCATCGGTTTACTTCATTTTCAGTGGAAACGTAGTTTTTGTTTCCTCGTTTTGCGATTCGAAGTAATTCGATAAATCCATTTGCTGCCATAGAGCTTTATCCTGCATTGAGGTGTTGCTTAATCACATCAATTAATTGTTTTTCGTCTACAGGTTTAGTTAGATAATCAGAAGCACCTTGGCGTTTACCCCAAACACGGTCAGTTGCCTGATCTTTGGTACTTACAATGACAATCGGGATATGTTTGGTGGTCGCACCACGTGCAATTTGACGTGTTGCTTGGAATCCATTCACACCCGGCATTACCACATCCATTAAGACCAAATCAGGTAACTCAGCTTGAGCCATTGTCACCCCATCTGCCCCATTTGAAGCTTCAATCACTTCAAAACCGTGTTTACCTAAAATTTCTTTAAAACGGAATGTTTCTGTTGGTGAATCATCAACGATTAGGATACGTGCCATGCTTTTTCCCCAAAAAATAAAAAATCTAATTAAGCTGTAACGTGATTACGGATTGCATTCAGCAATTCATCTTTACTGAATGGCTTAGTCAAGTATTCATCAGAACCTACAACACGACCCTTCGCCTGATCAAATAAACCATCTTTACTTGAAAGCATAATCACAGGAATATTTTGATAATTTTGAGAGTTTTTAATCAGGGCACAAGTTTGATAGCCATCTAGACGTGGCATCATTATATCGACAAATACGATATCTGGATTCGCATCTGCAATTTTTGAAAGTGCTTCAAAACCATCTACAGCAGTGACTACTTCACATCCTTCACGCTGAAGCAGCGTTTCGGCCGTACGACGAATGGTTTTTGAATCATCAATTACCATGACTTTTAGATTTTGGAATTTATCGTCCATTTATTGACCCTACCCATTGAGGATGTACAAACAATTAAGTTAGCAGCATTATTATTTACAAGTTGTGAACATTTTTAACATATCTTTACTTGCGTTTTCAATGAACATTTTCTGCGCAAACACACAAGATTTCTTGTTTTTATTAACTGCTTCACACTTTCCGATGACCAACGATTTTTTTTTAACTTGGAATAGTATTTAATTGTCTTAATTAAGCATATTATAGCAAGATTATTACTTTAAAATAAGTAATTTAGTCAACTTTAAACTGGGGAGTACAAGGTTGAGTCCGCTTACAAAAAAAATTCACTTGATTAGCCTTAAACATTTCTCAAAAAAAATCATTCTGACGACTTGTTTACTGGCTTATACCCCGCTTTTATTTGCTGCACCAAACAATATGCAGCAACCACAAAAGGCGACTTGGTATCGCTACTATGACAGTAAAGGTGTAGCAAACATCAGTACCAATGTGACACCAAATCACATCCGCTATGGTTATGAAGCACTTGATCAAAATATGCAAGTGATTAAACGTAACCGCCCCTACAATGCTGAAGCTGACGTTAGACAAGCTCCTCAGCGTGCTGCCCAAGCACGTCAGCAAGCATCAGATATCAAACTTAAAAAAGCCTATACCAATAGCCGAACTGCGGCCATCAAAAAGCGTGATGCACTGACTGGTATACGTAAACAGATCGTGTTTGAACAAGAACAATTAAAACAATTACAAAATGATCGTGTATTATTTGTTCGCCAAGAACGTGAACATTTTCGAAAAGGTGAAACCGTTCCGGCAAAATTAAAAACAATGTTGGATAATAATCAAAAAAATATGGTAGCGAAAAAAGAATACATTCAATCGTTACAAACTCGCTATCGAAATACAGAAGCTGAATACGACAGAATTATTACGCGTTTAAAAGCGATGGAATAAACTTGTTATTCAATTGCTTTTGTAGACCGCTGATATAAGGACCATTATGCACTCTGCACAGCAATCATCCCCATTTTTAAAGCTTAGCCTGCTTTGCATAAGCCTGACTTTGGCTGCATGTCAAAAAGAAGATCCGCAGCAAAGTGTTAAACCAGAAAATAAGATTGAATTGATTCAACAAGATCTGGTCACGATCGAACAAGGCAACGCCATTTCAAAAACAGCCTTTACAGGTACCATTCGGGCGGTCAATCAGAGCAGTATTCAAGCCCAAGTCACTGCGACTGCAACCAATGTTAATGCAGAAGTCGGACAACGTGTCAGCAAAGGCCAAGTGTTGGTGCGTTTAAATAATCAAGACAATGCCGCACGTCTTGCTCAATCTCAAGCAAACCTTGCATCAACGCAAGCTCAAGCCAATCAAGCCAAACTGATGATGGAACGTAAACAGCGTTTGCTGAATCAAGGCTTTATTTCCAAAGTAGAGTTTGAACAAAGTCGTGTCGATTACCAAGCTCAAATGGAAAATGTTCGTGCCCAA
This sequence comes from Acinetobacter sp. YH01020, assembly GCF_013420275.1. NCBI lineage: Bacteria > Pseudomonadati > Pseudomonadota > Gammaproteobacteria > Moraxellales > Moraxellaceae > Acinetobacter > Acinetobacter sp. YH01020. The sequence continues at coordinate 24,074 of NZ_VOYN01000011.1, read as the reverse complement.
CAAGCTAATGTCGATATTGCGCGAAAAGCCAATCAAGATGGTACCATTTATAGCCCTATCCAAGGCGTGATTACCAAACGTGATGTTGAACCGGGACAAACGGTTGCTGCCGGACAAACCCTTTTTGAAATTGTCAATCCAGACCAATTAGAAATTCAAGCCAAATTACCAAGTGATCAGCAAGCTGCACTGAAAATTGGACAAAAGATTGAATATAGCATCCAAGGTAATAGCAATTTACTCACAGCACAAATCAGCCGGATTTCACCGATTGCCGATCAAGCCAGTCGTCAAATTGAATTTTTTGCAGCCCCAAATGAAACTATTACTTCATTAAGTATTGGTGCTTTTGTCGAAGGTCACATCTTAGGCACGGATAATATTTCAGGCCAAAAAATTCCACTCGATACCATTCAAAGTTTAAAAAACCAACCTTATGTCTGGGTCATTCGTCAAAATAAAATTGCCAAAGTGCCTGTACAAATTTTGAATCAGAGTTATAGCAATAACACCGCGATTGTTCAGGGCTTACAAAATAGTGATCTGATCAGCCGAATTAAATTTAATGATTCAGATATCAAACAAGATGTAAGTATCAGCCAAAATTAAAAGAATAAGGCAGGACAGTTGTTATGTGGTTAACCCGAATTAGTGTGAAATATCCTGTTTTCACCATCATGATGATGTTCTGTCTGATGGTACTAGGACTCGCATCTTGGCAACGTATGGGTGTTGAAGAGTTTCCTGATGTCGACTTCCCTTTTGTTGTTGTCTACACCAACTATCCGGGTGCTTCTCCTGAGTCTGTCGAATCTGAAATCACCAAGAAACTTGAAGATCAGATCAATACCATTTCAGGCCTCAAGCAAGTCATTTCTCAATCCAGTGAAGGTTTATCCACGGTTATTGTCGAATTTAATCTAGATGTCTCGTCCTCTGTAGCTGCACAGGATATTCGAGATAAAATTGCACCAGTAACCGCACAATTTCGTGATGAAATTGATGACCCCATCGTAGAACGTTATGACCCTACTGCCAGTGCAATTATGTCGATTGTTTTTGAATCGAAGGACATGTCTTTACGTGATTTGAGTTCCTATCTGAATCAACGGATTGTGCCCCAGCTTAGAACGGTTCCCGGTGTCGGTACGGTCAATTTATTGGGTGATGCACAGCGTCAAATTCGTATTCAAGTAAATCCGCAAAAATTACAAAGTTTCGGGATTGGGATCGATCAAGTTATAAACACCCTAAAATCTGAAAATATTGAAGTTCCGGGAGGAACCTTAAAACAAAAGAATTCAGAATTGGTGGTCGAAATTAAATCTCGGGTTATTCACCCAAATTCTTTCGGAGATTTAGTGGTTGCCAATAAAAATGGCGCGCCGATTTATCTCAAACAAATTGCCGAAATAGTAGATAGCCAAGCTGAAATGGAGTCGAGTGCTTATCTGAATGGTAAAACAGCCGTCGCTGTCGACATTCTGAGAAGTTCGGACTCTAATGTGATTGAGGTGGTTGATAATACCCGTAAAACCTTAAGTAAAATCCAAAAGCAATTGCCGCAAGGCACGACCGCAGAAATTGTGGTTGATTCTTCAAAAGGTATTCGTGGCAGCATTAAAGACGTGGCACGTACGATTATTGAAGGTGCAGTACTTGCGGTACTCATTGTATTGTTATTTCTCGGCTCATTTCGTTCGACAGCCATTACAGGTTTAACCCTACCGATTTCGCTACTAGGTACCCTCACCTTTGTTTGGATTTTTGGTTTTACCATCAACATGATGACCCTACTGGCTCTCTCACTAAGTATCGGTCTCCTGATTGATGATGCCATTGTGGTTCGTGAAAATATTGTCCGCCATGCCGATATGGGCAAGGACCACGTCACCGCTGCACTCGACGGCACGAAAGAAATTGGTTTAGCCGTATTGGCCACAACATTGACCATTGTCGCGGTATTTTTACCTGTGGCATTTATGGGCGGCATTATTGGGCGTTTCTTCTATCAATTTGGTGTAACCGTCAGTACCGCTGTACTGATTTCGATGTTTGTGAGTTTCACCCTTGACCCCATGTTGTCTGCTCACTGGGCAGAGCGCCAAGATCCAAATAAAAAGCCGGGTAAAATCAAACGTTTTTTTAACTGGATTTCGAGCAAGCTCGACAACCTAAGCCATCATTATGAAAAATTACTCAAGCTTGCTTTAAGATTTAGGCTCATTACCCTTTTAATCGCCGTCGCGTCTTTATTTGGCGCATTAGCTTTATCCAAAATGATCGGAACTGAATTTGTACCCGTACCAGACAAAGGTGAAATTCGGATCAAATTTGAAACACCCGTTGATGCAACCCTTGAATATTCGCAGGCTAAGCTTAAGCAAGTAGATCGTATCATTCGCCAACATCCAGAAGTCAAAGCCACTTATGGTGCAATTAATAGTGCCACTGATCGGGGTAAAAACCATGCCAGCATTCGTGTCACCGTTTCACCACGTACAGAGCGTAGTCAAACCCTAACAGATCTCAACAATGAATTCCGTACCCGCTTAAAACATGTAGCAGGTATTACCATTACCTCGATTGCCTCAGCTGATGAAACAGTATCGGGCGGCCAAAAGCCGGTCATGATCTCGATTAAAGGCCCCGACTTAGATGAGTTACAACGTATTTCTGACCGCTTCATGAAAGAAATTTCGAAAGTCGACGGTATTGTCGACTTAGAAAGCTCACTCAAAGAACCTAAACCGACCTTAGGTGTACATATCAATCGCGTTTTAGCCAGTGATTTAGGTTTATCCGTCAATCAAATCGCTAATGTATTACGCCCTCTTCTTGCGGGTGATAATGTAACAACGTGGAAGGATGATAAAGGCGAAACCTATGATGTAAATTTAAGACTCACTGAAGATCAGCGTCGACTGCCAACTGACATTCAAAGCATGTACATCACATCACAAAAAACCGATGCTGCAGGCTTACCTATTTTAGTTCCATTGGCAAGTGTGGCAAGCTTTGAAGAAACACTCGGTGCTTCACAAATTAACCGTCGTGATCTGGCACGTGAAGTGATGGTTGAAGCCAACACAGCAGGACGTCCTGCGGGTGATATTGGTGCCGAAATCAATGAGATAGAGAAAAACTTCGACTTGCCACCAGGTTATAGTTTTGTCACGCAAGGTGCCAATAAAGATATGGCTGAGTCTGCGGGTTATGCAATGACAGCGATTACCCTCTCTATTGTATTTATTTATATTGTTTTGGGTTCACAATTTAATAGCTTCATTCACCCTGCAGCCATTATGGCTTCATTGCCCTTATCATTGATTGGGGTTTTCTTAGCCCTATTCTTATTTAATTCAACCATGAACCTCTTTTCCATTATCGGGATTATTATGCTCATGGGCTTGGTGACAAAGAACGCAATTCTACTCATCGACTTTATTAAAAAAGCCATGGATCATGGTGTAGATCGTTATGAAGCGATTATTGAAGCAGGTAAAACCCGTTTACGTCCCATTTTAATGACTACCAGTGCAATGGTGATGGGTATGGTTCCGCTTGCACTTGGTTTAGGTGAAGGCGGTGAACAAAGTGCACCAATGGCACATGCCGTGATTGGCGGGGTGATTACCTCTACCCTACTAACACTTGTGGTTGTGCCGGTGATTTTTACCTATTTGGATGATTTCCGAAACTTCCTTGCACGTCAGGCCAAAAAAATCATGTCATAATGACAAAATCTAAAATGAGGTGACTTTGGAAAATGTTCACCTCATTTTTTATTGTATACTCTCCACTTTAACGCTTAATTTTTTAGGACAGTTTCCATGCGCGCGAGTCGCTTTTTATTTGCAACGTTAAGAGAAACCCCAAACGATGCTGAAGTTATTTCACATCAGCTTATGCTTCGTGCCGGGATGATTCGTAAATTGGCTTCAGGTTTATACACTTGGCTGCCGATGGGCGTTCGCGTATTAAATAAAGTTGAAGCGATTATCCGCGAAGAGATGGATCGTGCTGGTTCACTTCAAGTCCTGATGCCTGTCACTCAACCCGCATCTTTATGGGAAGAATCAGGTCGTTTCGTACAATATGGTCCAGAACTTTTACGTTTTAAAGACCGTCATAACAATGACTTTGTACTTGGCCCTACACATGAAGAAGTGATTACAGATCTTGCTCGCAATGAATTGAAAAGCTATAAGCAATTGCCTGCAAACTTCTACCAAGTACAAACCAAATTCCGTGACGAAATCCGCCCTCGTTTCGGTGTGATGCGTTCACGTGAATTCATCATGAAAGATGCCTATTCTTTCCATGTTGACCAAGCTTCTTTACAAGAAACCTATGACAAGATGTATGCAGCTTACTGCAAGATTTTCACTCGTTTAGGTTTAAATTTCCGTCCAGTTCAAGCGGATACAGGTTCAATTGGTGGTTCTGGTTCACACGAATTCCACGTCCTTGCGTCTAGCGGCGAAGATGACATCGCATTCTCTACAGAGTCAGATTATGCTGCTAACGTAGAAATGGCGGAAGCAGTATTAGTAGGTGAACGTGCTGCTCCGACTAAAGCACTTGAGATTGTTGATACACCAAATCAGAAAACCATTGCTGAGGTTTCTGAATTCCTTAAATCAGACCCTACTCAATCTGTCAAAGCATTATTGGTTCAAGGTGTTGCTGAAGAAGGTAAAGCTGCACCAGTGGTTGCCTTATTCCTACGTGGCGACCATGAACTGAATGAAATTAAAGCAGAAAAACACCCATTAATTGCTGCTCCATTAACTTTTGCAACTGAAGCACAATTAGCTGACTTAGACTTAACTGCTGGTTTCTGTGGCCCTCAAGGCTTAACCGAAAAAGGCATTACCGTTATTGTTGACCGTGCAGCGTCTGTACTTTCAGACTTTGTTGCTGGTGCAAACCAAGTTGATAAACATGCTGTAGGTGTAAACTGGGAACGTGATGCACAATACACCGAAGTTTATGACCTACGTAATGTTGTTGAAGGTGACCCTTCTCCAGATGGTCGAGGTACAATCTTGATTAAACGTGGTATCGAAGTTGGTCATATCTTCCAGTTGGGTCAAAAATACTCTGAAGCGCTTGGCTGCAAAGTTTTAGGTGAAGATGGCAAACCTCTCGTTGTGACTATGGGTTGCTACGGTATTGGTGTAACTCGTGTTGTTGCTTCTGCGATTGAACAAAACTTCGATGACAAAGGTATTATTTGGCCGTCTGCAATTGCTCCTTTCGAAGTTGCTATCGTGCCAATGAATGCACATAAGTCACCACGTACAATGGAAGCAGCTGAAGCACTGTATGCAGAATTAACTGCTGCTGGTTATGATGTTCTTCTTGATGATCGTAATGAGCGTCCTGGTGTTAAATTCTCTGATATCGAGTTAACAGGTATTCCACACCGTATTGTCATTGGCGAGAAAGGTTTGGATGCTGGTACATTTGAGTACAAAGGTCGCCGTGATGAAGAATCAAGCAACTTAAGTAAAGAAGACCTTTTAGCGAAAATTGCAAAATAATTTGCGCTAAACATAAAAAATCCCGCTAAGTGCGGGATTTTTTATATGAAATATTTTAAGCCTTAACAGAATTTCAGACCGCCGAAGCAGTTAGAACGAAACTCCTGTCCAGACAGTTTTAAATTGGTTAATGGGAAATCAATTAATGACGGGTTTTTCATCTCTTTAACATCCAAAGAAGAACCTGCAACACAACCAAAGAGTAAATCTCCACAATTACGAACATTGGTACTTAAGTCATGGTTAATTCCAGCGATCGTTTGTTTCAATACTTCATCCGTAATCGCCACTTTATCTGAAGGTGTAATACTCCCCAAATCGACCTCATCTTCCATCGCCAACCACCAACCTCTTTCTGCTGCAACTGCAGCACCAGGCCAGAGTATTTTTTGAGCTTGTAAGGATAACGAAGCAGGGTTATTTAGATAAAGTGCATGGATCAAACCTAAACTTTGATTTACCGTAATATCGGTTTGTAGTCCAGTAAGATAGCCTGTTACGTCTTTATTCAAATTAATATTTAACCCAAGTAGAGAGATCTGAGCTTCTAATGGACCACTAAAATCTAGACGATCAACTGTACCTGTGCCTTTTAATACCGCAATATTATCCTTAATTCTATTCCCGCTCACGACAGTGGCTGGAATCGTAAAAGGAGCCGTGGTTGATTTTAAATTAAAAGAATAATTATCTGATTTGTAGTGAAGCGGTAGATCAACTTCAGCACCAAATAATGTCCCCTTAACAGCCCCTTCAATGTATTGCTGCGTAGAAGCATAGTCCATCACACGCTCGGCAGTTGTTGCAACACCCGCAGACGCTTTTGTTTTCATATAACCACTAAAGGTATTGATACCATTGGGTGTATTGCTATTTTCTGTACCTAATGTCATTAATCCAGAAATTTTTTCAGCGCTCAAACGAAAGCCCATCACTTCACGTGTTGCCGCTGATTTCGGATCTTTAATTGCAATTTCGATAAAAGGATTGGTCAGCAAAGCTGAAGTTGCCGCACGTTCATCCGACGTATAATTGCTATTTGCAGGCAAGCCACTCAGTGAAATATGATCAATATCAATATCACAAGCACCTGAGCCATTTGCGCCACCACAACCCAATTGGAGCTTTTTAATATTGGCATTGAGCTCCATTTCAGCTTCCAAACCAAGTTTATAAAAGCCAACTTTGGATTGGTCAACGGCTTGTCCACTCTCATCCACAGAATTATACCCCTGCGTATATTCCATGGAGAGTAAAGCTTGACCATCAACTTTTGATAAGCTTTCATCATCTAAAGCCATCATTGCATGGGATAAGCTACTCATCGCAAATGTCGAGAATATCAAACCTCTGATTAACTTCTTTTTCATAACAAATTCCCTGTTCGTTATTTTATTTATTTGTTATTGATTTAATTTTACTAGCGTGGAGTAATCCCCATCGTACTTCGCATTGTTCCACCGGTTAGGGCAATATCCGCCATCTTTTGCATATTGCCATTTGTTAACATCGAAACTTCTGCACGAAACGCTTTAGACATATTATTGGTTGGATTGAATTTTACCTGATTATCAAACTCTACCGAATCTTGTTTCATTTTAATTCGAGCATCAAAGCCTAGATCGCCCTGCATTTTATTAATATTGATACTTGAAGCTGAAACGACACCGCTGGCATTTACATCTTCATTCATCAAACTTAAATAGCTTCCCATAACTTTTTGATCTTTCTTTTCAGCATCAGTTAATGCTTTAAATTCAAAGCTTCCACGGAAAGACAAATAGTTATTTTCTGCACTGTCATTTAGACCCGGCACTATAAATAGCTCACCCTTACCATCGAGTTTAAACGCAATATTCGTCAACACATCATCACGTTTAGAGAAATTATCTAAAGGTACTGTAGTCCCACATTTGGCAGAAGCTGTAGTCGCACAGTTATAGGTTGAACCCGGAAGTTGACCAATCGCTAACTCGGCATTGGCTGCAATCAATAAATTATCTGCACGTACATAGATGCCATCATTTTCATAGCCAATCACACCATCAGATTGAATAAGTGCATTGATGTTTCGTAAGCCTGCATAATAATTAACTTCTTGACCATTAATACCTTTTTTACCATCAATCAAAATAATAGATGTTGTACTTGGTGTTCCTGTTTTTTTATCAACACCATAACCATCTGTGCTCATTACAAGGTTATAGCCAATACCTGATTTTTCAGCCGCATTTTTATAACTGTATTTTTTCTCTGATAATGCAACATTGGCATTCATATTATAAATCGGGATACCAATCCCCCAACTGTTGTCATTACTTGCAATTGCGGCAATTGAGTTATCAGAAATAAATCGTGCGGTACGCGCGATAGACTGAAAATCCATACCACGAATCGCCACTAGTGCAAAATTTCCGCCCACCGTTTGATTTGACAGATTCTGGGTTAAAACATTATTGGTTAAACCTAATGTCGCTTTTAATTTATCATTTACCAGAAAATCAAGGCTTTTTGCTTGAATGGTATTGATATAAATATCGCCAAAATCAATATAGGCATTTTTATCAGCAACTAAAGACGTTAAATTAGAAAACTCAATGGCATAACTACCAATACCCGTATGGCCAATTTCTAAGGTTGTCGGTGCTTGACCTGCAACAAGGCTAGGATCATCCTTTGAAGTGAAATCCGCGCGCACACCTAAATGTAAACCACCTGAACCAACGGACTCATATCCAGAAGCCTTCGTTGCTAGACCAAAATCTTTGATTCCATCTTGATTGGCATTTAAGGCAACTCGTGCATTGGTGACAGCACCCGATGCTCCCATACGAATTAAATTGCGCTGCGCACCACCATCAGTACCGTAGCGTAGATCGATATTAACGCCGGGGTTTGTGGCATCGCTACGTGAACTATGCACATCTGAAGTGTCCTTTACCCGCCCCAAATTGACCGTATGGTCTTTGCTCCCTGTGGATTTTGTGGTGAGAACAATGCCTTCATCAGCTGCGACATACATATAACCTGAACCAGCAAAGTTAAAGTTAAAGTCCTTTAAGGTTACGCTATGCCCATTCATACCATGACTAATACTGGCATTTTGCAATTGAAATTCCATATATGCCGTATCATTACGGTTAAATAGACCATTGCTGGTTTCAAGTAATACTTTTAAAGGTGAAGATGTTGCAATCGTAAGTGAACCTAAATTTTGTGTAGGCGTTTGGCACGTTGCACCTTGACACAGCAACATAATATTTTGTGCAACAGCCGTAAATGGGCTGACACTCGCAGCTAAACGCATGCCTACACCAGCATCCGTAGTCCCAACATCAAAATCTAATTTTGATGTAATGGTGCTTTGCCCAACACCATCTATTTGTACATTGTGCACACCCATTTTCATCTTATTTTGGTCAGTTGGGTCAACCCAATTTAACTGATCAACTTTGACTCTAGAAACTTCATAGGTAATCGAAATACCATCTTGGCCAGTAACTGCACCCAAGCTTTCATCGGTCATCGCTTCAAAAGCATATGCATGTTGAGCAAGTAAAATACTGGTTGCGAGTGCCGTTAAAGTTGTTATTTTTTTCATCACTATATCCTTATATTCAGTCACAGCTGATTAACAGCGACCTGCACCATTTCCAGTGCAGTTAAAACTGAAGATGTTTAACTTTCCACTCATGTGCATGTTGCCGTGCACATTAACACCCATAAATCCTTGTTCTGAACCACGATCAAAATCAGGCACAGCTAAAGTTGAAGTTGTTCCATCAGCTTTCTTTTCAGTATAGGTCGTATAAGTACTGGTATTCTCATAACCTTCCTTACCTGTCGTACCTGTTTCCACCGCCAACGTAGCAAAGCCTAAATTCCTAATTTTTAATGGCTTATCATCATAAAATGTCAACTGCATAGCCGTTTGTGGATTACCTTCACGATTGATAATCGTCACACCATCTAGTGAAAATTGATCGATCTGTAACGTTCCTTGAAACTGTTTAAACACCAACCATTTCTTATTACCATTTGCATCCACATGATTATTGGGTGCAAGAGCTAAGCGACAAAACTCATTGGATGAACATTGATATCCATAAAAAGCCTGAGTAGTTTTACCATTCGCATCCATGATAGAAATGTTGTTTTTCGACATATCATTGGCGTATTGATGGTTTAATGAAAGCGTCCAACTGAGATCTGCACCGCCTTGACCGGTTGCAGCGGTAAGTTCGCTATTATCCATAGACACTAAACCTGCATGAGTTTGTGTCAGTGCAGCACAAACAACAGCGCATAAAATTTTATACATGTGATTTCTCCTACAGCCCTGTTGTTCTTATTTTTAAGTGCTGAATCAATACGCCATCTATGGCAACAGATCCTAAATTCGTGCTTTGTCCATTGGCACCTTTAAACACCACACCTGTCGCAGTATCCGTACTTTTTGCATTCAACAGATTACCAGGCAAGCGCTCTACTGTACCGATCGCAATGCTACTGTGTGTTGCATTACGTCCTTGATATAGTGCTGTCGCATCTGAAGAGTTTGCTTTTAACTCCGTGCCACAACTATAGACATTACAGGTTGAACCTTTAAAGTCTGCAGCAGTTAAACCCGATGTACCTGTGGTATTACCAGCGATATCCGTATAGTAAGTATAAATTTTACTGTAAATAGAAGGTACATTTGGAATACGTGTCACTTCCAAAATAATATTTCGACCTTCTGAACCCACAATAAAGGGCTGATACATATTTCCTAAAACTAAATTGATATTTGGGCTATATAAATATAGACCTTCAGTTTCATGGAAGATCGGAGCGACAGAACGATCCATCGCTGGTGTCGCTGCTGTTCCATCATCCAATTCAGAGCGTGCAGCTGTACTGATACGCATGCCGCGAGCATCCAAATCTCCATCATTGATACTCAGTGACTCAGCACGATCATTGGTATTAATACGAATTAAACTGGCTAAACCTAAAGTTTGGTTATAGTTGGTATTTGTTGATTTCAGGGTTTGGAAAATGCGAACTTGTGAACCATTTAAACTCAGGCCATTGGCAACAATTTGAGTCCGTAAACGATAGTCTTTATCTAAGCCGCTAGTCGGCGCACCGGTAATCGGATCAACAACATTGCTTGAATTCAACGACCGTGAAAATACATCCATCCACAAACCAAGCTTGATGTTGTTAGATGCATCATCTGCCGCAATTTTCTTTAATGGTGCCTCAATCGCTAAGTAACCAACATTCCCCTTATTATCTTTCGCAAATTGTTCAACATCTTGATTACCCGCATGGAAAAGCCATGGGTTTTCTGCTGTACCCCAATTAAATCCTTGGTCTGTATAGCGCGTTGCTAATGAACTTTTTCCATTTTTATCTTTGCTATTGGACAGGGCTAAGCCATATATAAATACATCTGCTTTCGATCTGAGGCTCGATACGGTCGCAGTCGAGGCAATTTGTTTTGCTGTAATTTCAGCATTTTTTTTCACCGTTGCTAATGCTGAATCACTCGCCTTTTGAGCTTCAAGCTTGGCATAGTCCGTTGCCAACTGATTGAGGGTTTCTGCAGCTTTGGCATTTAACTGAGCATCTTTTGTTGGATCAATAAGATTTGAACGTGTAATTTTTCCTGAGACATAATTTTTATAAAACGTAGACCCAGTAGGTAAATTACCCGTACTATTGTTACCGTATAGTAACTCAATCATTTCATAGGTATTTTTTAAAGCAGCAGCTTGAGACTTTTCTTTTAACCACGGTGTAATTGATTCTTTCGTTGTACCATCATCTTCTAATTTCAAACCAGACGATGAACCATCATAATAATCTGCATAACGCTGATCGTAATATGCCTTCATCGTTGGTGATTCAAGATAAGACTGTACTAATCGGCCACGATATTCTGTTGAATATGTTGCGATGGTTTCATTGGTAATACGTGTAGCATTATTGGTCTCATAGGTGCTTTTAGAACTTAAGAAAGTGGAGTCATAAACACCGTTATAGCCCGTAACTCGGCCTTGCTGATAGGCATCAACATATGCTGCTTTGTAGATTTTATCGTAAGCACGCTGGCCTAATTGTTCATAGTTTTCACCAGTAGGAATAATCCGAATAAAACCTGTATCGTTTTTCCCTGGATCAACCATACCAGACGCATAACTAGAAGCCGTAGAACGGTCATTTGGCCCTTGAAAGACCATTTTGAAATTTTCTAAAGTGAGTGCAACACCTTCACCTGTTGTGGCTGAAAGTGCTTCATCTGATAAATCTTGAAGCGCATAAACAGATGGTGCAGCAAACATGCTGACTGCGGCTGCTAAGCAACTCTGGCGGAATAACTTAGCCTGGGTGAATTGAGTCATCTCGACCTTCCTTTTATCAGATGCTCTGCATCTCTCTTATATTTATTCCTGAGAACTGGCTTTGATGTTATTGTCCATTTATTCCTTAAATGGAGACTTGTGATAGACCAGTCACTTAACTTTTTATTATGCTGAATAATTACTCAATTGCAAAAACTTCCCCACCGAATGGTCTATTTTCCGATGAATGACCCAACAAAAAAGCGGGCTAATTCGCCCGCTTTTTTTAAACTCAATCCAAAGGATTAAGCTTTCGGTAATGTCACACCGGTTTGACCTTGGTATTTACCACCACGGTCTTTATAAGAGGTTTCGCACACTTCGTCTGATTCGAAGAACAACATTTGTGCGACACCTTCACCCGCGTAAATACGTGCAGGCAAGTTGGTTGTATTCGAAAATTCTAAAGTCACGTGACCTTCCCACTCTGGTTCAAGAGGCGTCACATTGACAATAATACCGCAGCGAGCATAGGTTGATTTACCCAAACAAACGGTTAACACATTACGTGGAATACGGAAATATTCGACTGTACGTGCTAGTGCAAACGAGTTCGGCGGAATGATACAAACATCTGATTCGATATCAATAAAGCTTTTATCGTCAAAGTTTTTAGGGTCAACAATTGCTGAATGAACATTGGTAAAGACTTTAAATTCACGAGCACAGCGCACGTCATAACCATAGCTCGACACGCCATACGAAATAAGCTTTTCGCCAGTTTCATCATAACGGACTTGGTTTTCTGCATACGGTTCAATCATGCCGTGTTTTTCGCTCATTTCGCGAATCCAACGATCAGACTTAATAGCCATTTATCTCTATCCAAAAACTTAAATCAATTATTGCGTGGTACTTTAACTGAAATCCGACTTAATGAAAATAAGCTTTGCGGAACTAAGCGGATTTAGTCATTTTCAAATCAATTTAGAGTTTTAAAATCGCAGAATAACTCAGTGGAATCGAAAAACTGACCAAGACTAGCGATGCTGTTCGTTGTAGATTGGCTTGATTGAGCCAACTAATTTTATTCGATGCCAAAACGGAACCAAGAAAGGTCCAAAAAAATGCAATAGGAACGATCAACAACAAAAAGATCAGCATGTGAGCTACATAATACTGCGCATTTTGCCAAGCCAATGCAGGAAAAATCGCAGATGCAAATAATAGTGCTTTAGGATTTAATAACGTCGCAACAAAGAGTTCGCGTGCACGAATGCCCTTTTGATTAAAATTTTCAGCAACAGTTGCTGTACGCCATAATCGCATAGCCAAAAATAGAATATAGCCAGCACTAAACAGTTTTAAAATGGTCGGCAGTAAAGGCAGATGTACGGAAATTTTACCAATGAGAAAACCCCATAGGCTAATCGAAATAAGATAACCAAAGGCTTCCGCTGGAATGAGTCGGAATGATTTACGTAGCCCAACTTGAATACCCGAAGATGCGAGTAGCGTATTGGTTGGTCCTGGCGTTAACAAAATACTGATAACTAGACCAATAAAAAACCATGAAATCATACTTTGACCTCAAACTTAATCCGCGAAGATTAATTCAGTTGTTTCGTATTAGCAAAATAAAAAATAGAAATGCTTATAAAAAACTCCTTATTTAATTATAAATTCAGTAACTTAAATAGAAAAACAAAACCTTAGCTGAACAGTCATTCAGAGCACCTTACAATTCAAAGAAATATCTTGAACTTATATTTATAAAAGAAATTTCACATGATTCCATGTATACCCTACAGTTTTTACACGTAACAAAATATTATTAAAATAAACGATATAGCTCCATGCCATTCTTACGCATAACCATTATTTATTGGAGACTAAAAAATCAAAAAAAAATACTTTTCAAAAATAATTGATTAAGTTATGTTCAATTGAGTAGTGGAAATTAAAATTAAAACTCATCAAATCAATATTCAAAATTTATGTGTAAAAGGACGTTTCTATGAACCAATGGACAAAACTCACGTTACTCTCGGTTACTTTGGCGTGTATTACTGCTTGCTCAAATGATCAATCTACTTCAAAAAATACCACGGAAGGAAAAAGCGCAGAAACTGCTACATCTGACAAACTTCAAACCAAGTTCGTAACCATTGCAACTGGTGGGGCATCAGGACCTTACAATGTGATTGGGACAAGTCTTGCAGAAATTTATAACAAAACCTTTGGTGTAAATTCTAAGACTCAAACTACAGGTGCATCCGTCGAAAACTTAAACCTTCTGAAACAGAATAAAGTTGAAATGGCATTTGTTATGAGTGACAGCTTAACAGAAGCACTGAACGGAACAGGAAGTTTCGCAAATGGTAAAGTTGAGAATGTCAGCCAAGTCGCAGCGCTTTATCCCAACTACGTACAAATCGTAACCTCTAAAAAATCAGGGATCAAAAATATCGAAGATTTGAAAGGTAAACGTATCGCTGTAGGTGCACAAAATTCAGGTGTAGAAGTAAATGCACGTACACTGTTGAATGGTTTTGGAATCACCTATAAAGATATTAAAGTTGATTATTTAGGCTATGCTGAAGCCGCTGATGCTTTAAAAGGTGGCAAGCTTGATGCAGCATTCCTGACTAGTGGCATTCCAAATTCATCACTCATGGAACTTCAACAAAGCTTTGATCTACAGTTAGTTTCAATCAATGCAGATAAAGTCAAAGAAATAGCTAAAGATCAAAGTTATTTCTTACCGATGATTATTCCAAAAGGCACATATGGCAATACTGCGGACATTCAAACTGCCGCAATTAAAAATGCATTAGTTGTTCGCACAGATATATCGGATGATGATGTCTACAAACTAACAAAAACTTTCTTTGACAGTTTGCCTCAATTGGCAACTTCACACCAAGCAGCAACAGAAATCACGCTTGAAGGTGCTCAACAAGGCCTTGTAGCGCCTCTACATCCAGGCGCGAAACGCTACTATGATGAAGTGGCTAAAAAATAATAAGCTTCAAAAAAATGCAGTTTATACTGCATTTTTTATATTGTTCTTCTTAATCTATGCTAGCTATCCAACACTGTATACGCAGATTAGAGTTGAAACTGATATATGCAAAATTTCAACTGATCAATTTGATTTACAGTGGAAGCATTCAGTAGAAAAGACGGCTTGGTCTGAACAATATCAGCGTCAAAAGAATAAGTTTTTACTGCGCCACACCGATTTGATTTCATTTGGTGCAGGTACACCCTCAAATTATCCCATTGAGTTTCAAAAAAATGGTGTGATTAGAATGCGGGTCAATCAAAATATAGATGAAATCAACTGGGTGATTTCTAGAAATATGCAAGGCACGATCCTCGCTGACCAAAAAATTTGGTCTATTTTTCAAAGTTACCCAGACTATAGTTTGGTCAACATCTCGGTTCAATATCAACCCAAATGGAAGTCTTGGTGGATTGGAGAATGCCTATGAATTCCAAAGAAGATAAAGTTGTATTAGAACAACTCGATGAGAAACAACAACAAGCCATATTAGAAAAATTTGATCGGGAATCTGTTACTCGAATCAATATGAGCAAATCTGTTACCTACTTTGTTGCATTTGTAGCGATCTTTTATTCATTATTTCATTTATTTATTACGTTTAATCCTTTACCTGAGTTAATACAGCGTGCAGCCCATGTCGCTATTGGCCTAGCACTCATTTTTTTACTCTATCCAGCTCGTCAAACAAGCTCCCGACAGCATATTTCACTTCTCGATTGGTTCTTGGCTTTGCTTTCCATCTTCAGTTTTTTATATTTATGGAAAGAATATCAATCTATTATGACCACTCGAGGTGGTATTCCAAATACCTTAGATATCGCGTTTGCAATTATGAGTGTGGTATTAGTCATAGAAGCAACTCGCCGGGTCATGGGGTGGATGTTGCCCATTTTAAGTTTAATTTTCCTGACCTATACATTTATCAGTCACTTTGATTGGATGCCAGATCGATTACTTACTCGCCCTTATACAATCAGCGACATTTTCGGACATATGTATTTAAAAACCGAAGGCTTATATTCTTCGGCAATTGGTGCATCCGTCACCTTTATTTTCTTATTTATCCTTTTTGGTGCTTTTCTTGCAAAATCAGGTATGGGGAAATTATTCAATGATCTTGCCATGGCGCTGGCTGGACATAAACAAGGTGGTCCTGCCAAAGTTGCTGTAATTTCAAGTGGATTTATGGGCAGTATTAATGGAACTGCTGTTGCCAATGTTGTTGGCACAGGCTCATTTACCATTCCATTGATGAAAAAAATTGGTTATCACAAGAATTTTGCTGGTGCCGTTGAAGCCAGTGCATCCGTCGGTGGACAAATTTTGCCGCCAGTCATGGGTGCGAGTGCCTTCATTATGGCCGAAACAACTGGCGTGAGTTATGGCACGATTGCACTAGCCGCATTATTACCTGCTTTATTGTATTACCTTGGCGTCATGGCTCAAGTTCATTTCCGTGCGGGTAAAGATGATCTGAAAGGCGTACCTAAAGCTGATTTACCTAAAGTAAAAGAAGTTCTAAAAGAGCGTGGACATTTACTTATTCCAATTTTGGCACTGGTCTTTTTCTTATTTCAAAATATTCCTGTGAGCTATGCTGCTGTCTACACCATCGTCCTGACCATCTTTGTAGCAGCTTTAAGAAAATCAACACGAATGGGTGTAAAAGATATTTTAGATGCGCTCGTTGATGGAGCCAAACAATCATTATCTGTGATGGCTGCTTGTGCTGTCGTTGGTATTATTATCGGCGTAGTAAGTCTGACAAGTTTTGGTTCAGTAATGACTTCTTCAATTATGAGTTTAGGTGCAGGTAGTCTCTTTCTCACTTTATTTTTAACCATGATTGCATCGATGATTTTAGGCATGGGGCTTCCATCTATTCCGGCCTATATCATTACTGCCACCATGGCAGCACCAGCACTCGCAAACTTTGATATTCCTGTATTAGTCGCGCATATGTTTGTGTTCTATTTTGGTTTATTTGCAAACATCACCCCACCAGTTGCCCTTGCCGCCTTTGCGGGCGCAGGAATTGCAGGCGGTGATCCAATGCGCACTGGGTTTCAGGCCTTAAAACTATCTCTTGCTGGTTTTATTGTTCCATTTTTATTCGTTTATAACCCTGCCATGCTGATGATTGATACCACCAATGTTGCAGTCAATGCTCGAGAATTTGCCTTTCCTGCATGGACAACTATAGTGAGTATTACTGTCACTTCAGTGATAGGAATTCTCGCTTTAGGCTCCGCAGTTGAAGGTTATTTCAAGACTTATCTCAACTGGTTCTGGCGTATTTTTTTAGGTGTGGGTGCGCTGTGTATGATTATTCCAGAAACCATTACAGATATTGTAGGCATTATCATGGTCATCATCGCAATTACGGTGAATATTATCACTGCTAAACGTAAAGCAAACCCGTCTCTTTCCTCCTAAAAAACCAATTAAAAAGCCCGGTAATTACCGGGCTTTTTAATTTCTTAGACTAAGGCGTACCCTCATTTGATGGGTGGGTTTTAATGACTTCAAATAATATTTAAAATTATTTGTTCCTCTATATTTTTTCAATGCTAAGCCCCTTGTAACAGAGGACATTTGGCAAAAAATCTAAGACACAATGCGTTTGTACAGTTACTGCCGTTCAAAGAATTGATCCTAGCCAAAATAATAGAAATATCGTGAAAGCTATTTTGTAAAAACTAAGTACAAACGCGACATCCTTTGATATGCCTCAAGAATTTTATCCTTGGCATACGGCTTATAATCGCAGGAAAAATAAGAAATTGTGCAAATCGTTTTTTAGATGTGTAATTCATAGACATCGTTGAATGTCTAAAGTTCAGTACTCATAATTTTCAAACACTCCCAATACCACGTTATAAAAAATCTGGCACGAGGCCAGATTTAATGCGAGCAACTTAAATTTCAGTAAACCCTTAGAAAATACGGTTTTTATCTTTTTCAACTTGAGGCAATGCATCTGCAATTTTTTGCGCAATCGCCATATAGCTTTCAGCAGCATCATCACCAGCAATCACAGACGGTTTCCCTGCATCGGCATTTTCACGAATTCGTACGTTCAGCGGTAAACGACCTAAAAGTGGAATGTCATATTGGGCTGAAAGTTGGTCACCACCACCTGTGCCAAAGATTTGCTCTTCATGCCCACAGTTCGAACAAATATGGGTCGACATATTTTCAACCACACCCATCACTGGGATGTGTACACGGTTAAACAACTCAATGCCTTTGGTCGCATCCATTAATGCAACATTTTGTGGTGTCGTCACAATCACAGCACCTGTCACTGGTATACGCTGTGCAAGCGTCAACTGGATATCACCTGTGCCTGGTGGCATATCAATGACCAATACATCCAGATCAGGCCATAAAGTTTGGTTAAAGAGCTGCATTAACGCCCCCGTCGCTTTCGGCCCACGCCAAGCCACAGGGGTATTGTTATCACCTGTTAAATGGCCAATCGATAAGACTGCCATACCATATGCTTCGATAGGAACAAATTGCTCAGCTTCAATCATCGGCGTGCGGCCTGCATTGCCGAGCATCGTCGGAATACTTGGACCATAGATGTCTGCATCTAATATCCCAACTTTTAAACCCAGCTGTTGTAATGCAAGCGCCAAATTCACAGTGGTGGTCGATTTACCCACACCACCTTTACCAGATGACACCAAAATGACATTTTTAATGCGTGGGTGTTTCGGTACATCACGCTGTTGTGGAGCGGCTTTTTGAATCGGTGGGTTATTCGGATCAACTTCGGCAGGTGCTTCGGGTGTTTTCGCAGACGCATCCACAACTGGAGGTAACTGACTTTTTGCTGCTGAACTCTCAGCTTTTTCTTGGCTAGAACAGCTTTCGCCTTCTGCATGATGATGACCACAACCACCTTCAGATTTATGCCCTGTTTTTTGTTGAATCACATGCATATTCAGCTCGTTAATGCCGCATTTTTCTAACGCATCAGCCAAATCATCATGGATTTTTTGTAAGTCATCGGCTTCTGAAGGAAAGGTATTAATCGTGATCTGTAAGATCTGACCTTGCACATTCACCTGAGTAATACGGTCTTTTAAGGCATTATTTGAATTGGGAAGTACATAGTTTTGTAAAACCTGTTGGATTTCCTCTTCTTTCACCTCTTGGGAGGGTGAAAACACAGATTTTAGAGAAGAAAGCCACGACATTATGTTGTCTCCAAACAGGAACATCAAAAGATAATAGCGATAGTTTACCTGTTCATTTGCCACAGAGTAAGAGGGAGATGAATGACTTATCCCTATAAGCTTATAAAGTTGAGTAATTTAGTCAGCTTTCAAGCAAGTTTTCAAGCGTGCGCCACTTAAAATGCCTTTGTAGTTGATCTATACGGCTAAACCAATGCCATTAAATTTTAAATTGATTACATATCAACCATACATTTTCAGCGTAATTTCAGTTTATATTTCAGTCGTTTCAACAGAATAATCATCGCGATGGATGTGCAATCTAAAGGCACATTTTGTGCTTTTTAGTTTTTAAAATGGGGATGACGATGTATCCGAAGACTATCTATAAGAAGAATATTTATAAAACGACTTTATGTGCCTTGATGCTCCTGACTTCAGCAGCCTATGCAGAAATTGCGACTGAAGCCATTCAAACACCTGACCGACAAACTGTAACGATTGGTGATAGCATCGATCTCATGCGCTCGCGTATGCAAGCTTCTCCGATGAAAATGGTGTCTTATCCGCTGCAAGAGAAAAATCTGCCTGCGAAACTAGCGGTAGATTACACCTATGAAATTGCCAATATGCGCTATGTGATTACCATAGTCGATGATCAAGTCAAAAATATTAAGACTGAAAATTTAGATGGATTAAAACAATGAATCCTAAAAAAGCCGCTCTTGATAGAACGGCTTTTTTGATCAGCCCCAATTAAGCTTGATCATCTTTTTTAAACTTATTCAGTGTGTCAGTGGCTTTCTTTTTTAACTCGTCAAATTTCTCTGTCGCCTGCACTTTGAGTTCATCAAATTTTTCGACAGCCTCATGTTTAAGTTCGGAAGCTTTGACTTTGGCTTCATCAAATTTATGACTCGCTTCTGCTTTTAACTGCTCTAGACGGTCTTTGGTTTCAGCATGCTGTTCTGCATGTTCATGTTTGGCGTCATTTAAGGTTTTTTCACCCTCAAGCTTGAGTTCTTCAACTTTATGCTTTGTACCATCGAGTGCTTTTTTACCTTCAAGTTGAGCCTCTTTGGCTTTGAGCTTTAGATCATCACCCAACTCTGACGCTTTATCTTTCAATTGATCAATTTTATTTTCAGTTGTCATCGTTCTCGCCTCTTCTCTGTTATTGTCTAACAATAGTTATAACGCGATTTGAAGCAGATACCTGAATTAGACGCATTTAGAAACAAATCAACCACAGGAAAATGCCATGTGATTGCCTATTTTCACAATGGTTTGATGCAAATATGTATGGTCGATTTTACTCGAAGCTTTTTAATTTTAAAGGATGATGTTATGCAAAGAGACCAACGCCATTCCGATGCATTGATCTCTTGAAAATTTGCTTATTTGCTGACCGTGCTCATAAAGCTTACTGCGGAAAACAGCCAAATAAATAGGATGAAACTCCGTCCCTGATTAAAATGCGCGACATCGGTACCATGTAAAATATTATGACGGGTCATGGCTACGGTAGAGCTGCTATCCATTTGGTAGGCTGCCAATTCGGCAAAATACGGATTCAGCTCATTGGCAATTTTAGATTTGTGCCATAGGCTTTTAATTTCACTGCCTTTTAGACCGGGTACAATTTTATATACATCGACAAACTTGGTACCGCTCTGCTTTAAAAAGCCCATTTGAATCAGTACATCCGTTAAAATGCCTTCTAACTGTGCATACAAGACAGGGATACAACCGGCATGGAAATTCAGCTTATACAGTTTAAAAGCTTCAAGTAGAACCAAACGACGTTGCGCTTTATTTTCACCATTCTCTAAGGCATCAAAGGCTTTCAACATTTCTGTCTGAAAAAACTCGCTATTGATGACATTCAGAAAATCAAAGTCTGCATCATTTTCATGTTGATGAAGCAGTTGCCAAAAATACAATAAATTTAAAGCATCATTCGCTACTTTCATTTCTATAGGCTGATCTAGTTCATCGGCCAAAATATCGAAATAAGGCTCATCTTGTGCCAAATGACGCAGGGTTTGAATCAGTAAGGCATGCTCATCTGCAGAAATCTGTTCTAAATATTGCTGCGCATCTTTAATAATGTGATGCCCCAATTTATGACGCTGTTCATTTTGAGGAATACGAGTGATTGGCTGATCGTCATCATAGTCATCTTCATACATGGGCTTGTTACTCTTAGGCATCACAGTTATGCCCTATTATCACTGTAATTGTGTCAGCAATATAGATTTTTTTACTTTTGCAAAGATTTCACCTATTCCCTTGTGCAAGTACCAGCTATCTCATGTAAAATTACAGCCCATTGCATAAATACGAATGAGAGAGTCATATCCGTGCGTAATATTTTAGTTACTAACGCCCTTCCATACGCGAATGGCCCAATTCATATGGGTCATTTACTCGGTTATATCCAAGCTGATATTTGGGTTCGTGCCATGCGTGCAATGGGTCATAACGTGACTTATGTATGTGCGGATGATGCTCACGGTACAGCGATTATGCTGCGCGCTGAAGCCAATGGTATTTCGCCTGAACAGCAAATTGCCAATGTGCAAAAAGAACATGAACGTGACTTTGCTGGCTTTAGAGTTGACTTTGACCATTACGACTCAACTAATAGCCCTGAAAACCAAGCACGCGCTTCAGAGATTTACATTAAGAACCGTGAAGCGGACAACATTGCTGTACGCCCTGTGACGCAATTGTTTGACCCTGAAAAAGCAATGTTCTTGTCGGATCGTTTCATTAAAGGTACATGCCCGAAATGTAAAGCGGAAGACCAATACGGCGACTCATGTGAAGTGTGTGGTACAACATACAACGCAACTGAATTACTCAATCCAAAATCGACTTTGAGCGGTGCGACACCTGTAGAAAAATCTTCAGATCACTACTTCTTTAAACTGCCAAACTTTGGTGAATACCTGCAAAAATGGACACGAGACGAAGGCCGTCTGCCTGTGTCAATTGCCAACAAACTTGATGAATGGTTTGAAGCAGGTCTGTCTGATTGGGACATCTCCCGTGATGCGCCTTACTTCGGTTTTGAAATTCCAGATGCGCCAAACAAATACTTCTACGTTTGGGTAGATGCGCCAATCGGCTATATGTCGAGCTTTGAAAACTACATCAAAACTAAACGTCCTGATTTGAGCTTTGACGATTACTGGAAAAAAGATTCTAAAAATGAGGTGTATCACTTCATTGGTAAAGACATCGTTTACTTCCACGCGTTGTTCTGGCCTGCAATGCTTGAAGGTGCAAACTACCGTACCCCAACAAGCTTATTCGTAAACGGTTTCTTGACTGTAAATGGTCAGAAGATGTCTAAATCTCGCGGTACGTTCATTAAAGCGGAAACGTATCTTGAGCATTTGAACCCTGAATACTTACGTTACTACTTCGCATCTAAACTTTCTGACAAAGTTGAAGATTCTGACTTAAATCTTGATGATTTCGTTCAGAAAGTAAACTCTGACTTGGTTGGTAAAGTCGTGAACATCGCAAGTCGTTGTGCCAAGTTCATCAACACCAAGTTTGATAACAAACTTTCTGCAACGTGTGCAGAGCCTGAATTGGTACAAAGCTTTATTGATGCAGGTGCATCAATCGCTGCTCAATATGAAGCACGTGAATTCTCTGCAGCCATCCGTGAAATCATGGCGCTTGCTGACAAAGCTAACCAATACATCGATGAGAAAAAGCCTTGGGCTTTAGCGAAAATTGAAGGTGAAGAACAACAAGTACATGACGTATGTTCTGTAGGTATTAACTTGTTCCGTCAATTGGCAGTTTACCTTGCTCCAGTTCTTCCAACTTTGGCTGCTCAAGTTCAAGACTTCTTGAAGCTTGAGTCTTTCGACTTTGCTTCAGGCAAAACGATTTTGGTGAATCATGAAATTGCTCAATTCCAACCATTGATGCAGCGTGTAGATCCAAAAGCAGTTGCTGCAATGGTCGATGCATCTAAAGACTCTTTAGCTGCACCTGCGGAAGCACCAAAAGCTGAGAAGAAAAAAGAGAAGAAAGCTGAAAAGAAACCTGAGCTTAAAGTTGGCGAAGCTGAAATTATCGGTATCGAAGACTTTATGAAAGTTGACCTGCGTGTGGCTGAAGTTTTAGAAGCAGCTCATGTTGAAGGTTCTGACAAACTGCTTCAATTGACTTTAAATGTTGGTGAAGCTGAACCGCGTAACGTATTTAGCGGTATCCGTGAGTTCTACCAACCTGAAGACTTAAAAGGCAAATTGGTGGTCATGGTAGCTAACCTTGCTCCACGTAAGATGCGTTTTGGTATTTCTAACGGTATGGTTTTAGCTGCGGGTAATGGCGAAGGTGTTTGGGTGATTTCACCAGAAACTGGTGCTAAAGCTGGTGATAAAGTGTCTTAAGCTTTAAGTCTTAAATAAGAAAAAGCCTCTACGATGTAGGGGCTTTTTTATGCCTTTAGGTTCCCTCTCCTTTTTTAAAGGAGAGGGTTAGGGAGAGGATTTATTGAATCACTGCCCATTTTGGCTGTAGGAAAAATTAATTGCTTTGCGTAGGCATTACCTTACTTTTGAAAGATGAGCACTGCTTCGTAAGGTAACAAAAATCTTTTGTTCACTTGATGATACGTCCATGTATCACAAGTGAACGGCGACATCCATGTCGCCTTCTCACTACATTAATTACGTTTGAGAGTTTTGCTTTTTTATTACATCTAATAAAGCTGAGGTTGATTTTAGAACTTCTGTATTCGCTTTTGCATGCTCTAGAATGGAAGCTGAGTCCTCTTTATGAACCGTACCGGGTTTGTCGGAGACTTTTTTATTTAAGTTAGGCCACCTGACCTAACGGGTTAATCTTATCATAGTACATTGCTTCAAACTCAAAAGGTGATACATAACCCAGTGCACTGTGTACA